>DATCWZ010000319.1:0-2829 GCA_036566065.1 Streptomyces sp.
TCGACCGGACCCCCGACGCCCAGGTGGAGGAGTGGAGCGACGCAGGCCACTTCGTCCACCTGGTCGACGTGGACCGGTTCACCGATCGCCTGCGCCGATTCATCGACCACTGCACCACTGCCACGCCACGAGGCTGAGCCTGAGACCGTGAGCGCCTGCCGCGTCGGCGGATCCAAGGTCTGGGGCAACGCCTCACATTCCCGTCGGGCGCTGCCCACCTGCGCGCCGCCGCGATGGTCGTCATCGAACTACTCCCAGCCCAGCGGCACTCTCGCCCGGGTCGGAGCAAGCAGGTCGTGCCAGGCAGGGTCGCAAGGGGGGTCCTCGCGCCGCATGCCGAGCGGGAACGCGTGTGCTCGGCCTCGTCAGACGGATTCCTGCCAAGTCGGTATCTCCGCCGATCACGTTGACGCCAAGAGGGTCCTATGCGGCGTCCAAGCGGACAAAGTACTCAGCGCAGGCGGGTTGTGTACGTCACCGACACGGGATCGGAGACCCGGCCGAGCCGGTCGGTTGTCGTGAAGGTCATCGTCACGGTTGCACGTTTCCCGGTGAGCACACCTGCCGCCTCGAACCAGTCACGGAAGACGTCGAGCGCCCAGGTCCCGTCAGCGTTGACGTAGGCCGAGGTGTAGTCGCGCCCGTCGGGGAGCAGCAGGGTGACCGTGCCCAACGGTTCGGCGGTACCCGTGAGATACACCGGCGTGGTGCTGATCGTCGAACCGGGTGCGGGGCTTTCGACCGCCGGCGGCACGGGGGGCGTCGAGTCGACGGTGAAGGCGACCGTGACGGATGTGATCGTGGTGCCCTCGAAAGTATTCGTCACAGTGGCCGTGTGCCCGCCGTCGGCAACGCCAGCCACCTCCACGTAGAAGGTGCCGAAGTCGTCACAACGCGCTGTGCCGCTGCTGCCTTCCTCGAGGACGGCGCTGATGTCGGAGCCAGCGGTGCAGTCGCCGGCGAAGGCGACGACGGGCCCGTTCGCGATGCCGCCCTCCTCGGGCGTGCGCAGCCAGAAGCTCTCGGGCTCCACGAGCACCGAATAGGTGATGCAGTCGCTCGCGGTGGTGCCCTCGTAATAGCCGGTGACGACCGCGCACACCTCGTGCGTGCCGTAGGGCAGCCCAACGACCGTCTCGAACGGCACGGTTCCGAGCGTCCGGCCGATGTAGGTGGAGGTGTAGTCGTTGCCGTCCACGGTGAACTGCAGGTACTCGCCGGAGTTGGTCACCGTGCCGGTGAAGACGACCTGCCGGCCGACCGCGGACGCCCCGTCCTCGGGCGAGGTGATCTCGACGCCGGCCTGAGGGATCGCCGAGACCTGCCAAGTGATGGTCCGCGTCGCGACCGGGGAGCCGTCAAGCCCCAGCAGGCTGGCCTCGAGGGTGTGCGCGCCGACCGCTAGCCCGGAGTAGACGTGGTCCCACCCGTAGCCTTCCGGGTCGCAGGCGACAACGAGCGGCTCACCGCCATCGAGCACGAGGCTCACAGACGCGCCCGGTTGGCAGGCTCCGGTCGCGCGGACCGTGTCGTACGACTGGTAGCCCTCGTACGGCTGGTCGAGTGAGAACTGCGATGGGTCCGGCAGCATCGTCCAGGTGACGCAGTCCGACGCGAGCACGCTGCCGGAGGACCATACTTCGGCGCACAGCTCGTGCACCCCGACCCGCCCGACGTAGAGATAGGACGACCACGCCCCGTTGCGGGCGACCGGCACGGAGGCGCCCGTGGCAGTGCCGTCGACGGTGAGGACGAGCGTCCCGCCGGTGGGCACCGACGCCTTGCCGCCCATGGTCACCCCACCGACGAGGGTCGACGTGCCGTCCGCGGGGGCCGTCACGGTCACCGACGCGGTCGCCGGCTTGGCCGCAAGGGCCCCCGGGGCAAGCATCACCGGCATGAGCAGTGCCGTGACGAACCCCAGAGCGAGGCGAATCGATCGGGCATGTGCCATGGGGTTCCCCTTACCGTCCTGACCTGCGAGAACGCCGTCGTCCCCGGATGGATGGCAAGTATGGCCCCCGCGGCGGCGCCGCGGTGCGTTGCACGCGGACTTTCGGGAGCGCGGCCAGAGCCCTGTGCGGACATCTGCCTTGTGGGTAGGAGGTCAGGCACACCATGTCCACTCAGCCCGCGGAGGAGGGTGACGATCTCCATGCAGCGCGTGAGCATCCTGCACGACGAGCCGGGACTGTTGCTGGCCGAGACCGAGCATGGCATTGTGGCGTGCCGCTCCGTGGACGAACTGTTGGCCTGGGAAAGCGGGTTCGATCAGTTCCTCATGACCCCCGAACAGTCCGCCGAGCTGGTGGAGCTGATGCGGTGCTCTGACCGGGTCAACCGCGACGGCGCCTCGGTGCAGGAGCGGGAGGCCCTGGAGGAACGACGCGCCGCCTTTCACCGGACCGTGGCAGGGCTGGACGAACGGTGATCTGCTTTCTGCTCACCGCGGCGGCTCTCTGTGGCCGCGGAACGGCAGAGGTGGCATGCAACGGTCACCCGAGGCGCCGTCTACTCAGCCGAAGTCCGTGTGAACCGGCGGGACCGCACTCCATTCGGCCCTGGACCGGTGCGGTATCAGCTCCCTCTGGACGGTTATCGTCGAAAGGGCACGGAGCGCCCTCCGTGGCATCCCGACCTCGGTAAGCGCCCCACATGACGACGCACCTCGCTCCAACCGCCACCGCGAAGCGAACACGCCTCCTGCCCTCCACGCCGGAACCTCGCGTCCTCGTCCCACTGGTCATCGCCGCTGCATTCCTGCTGACCGGGGCCGTGGCCCAGGCGGTGACTCCGTTCATCCGCCAAGACGACTGGCCGTTCCTGCTG
>DATCWZ010000328.1:0-6121 GCA_036566065.1 Streptomyces sp.
CGGGGGCGGAGCCCCCGGTTTCGGGAAGGGGCGGGTAGGGGACAGCCCCGCGCAGCGGCCCAACCCCCGGCTCAACCCTCGCCTGGCCCCGCCCGCGGCCCGCGGCCAACGCCGCGAACAAACAGGGGGCCCGACCCCCAACTCAGGGAGCCGGGCCCAAACACCCGTACAGCAGCTACCTACTTCAACTTCGTACCCGTAGACCGAAGATTCGCACAGGCCAACGTCACCCGCTTCGCCATCCCCGCCTCCGCGGACTTCCCCCAGCTACGCGGGTCGTACACCTTCTTGCTGCCGACCTCGCCGTCAACCTTCAGCACGCCGTCGTAGTTGCGGAACACGTGGTCCACGATCGGCCGGGTGAACGCGTACTGCGTATCCGTGTCGAGGTTCATCTTCACCACGCCGTTCTCCAGCGCCGTGGCGATCTCCTCCGCACTGGAGCCCGACCCGCCGTGGAACACGAAGTCGAACGGCTGGCTGCCCGCAGCCTTCCCGTACTTCTCGCTGACCCCCGCCTGGAGGTCCGCCAGCAGGTCAGGCCGCAGCACGACGTTGCCCGGCTTGTAGACACCGTGGACGTTGCCGAAGGACGCGGCCAGCAGATAGCGCCCCTTCTCGCCCAGGCCCAGCGCCTCCGCCGTACGCAGCGCGTCATCGACGGTCGTGTACAGCTTGTCGTTGATCTCGTGCGTGACACCGTCCTCCTCACCACCGGTCGGAGTGATCTCGACCTCAAGGATGATCTTGGCGGCGGCGGCCTTCGCGAGCAGCTCCTGCCCGATGGCCAGATTGTCGGCGAGGGTCTCGGCCGAACCGTCCCACATGTGGGACTGGAACAGCGGGTTCTGCCCCTGGGCGACGCGCTCGGCGGAGATGTCGAGCAGCGGACGTACGTACCCGTCCAGCTTGTCCTTGGGGCAGTGGTCGGTGTGCAGCGCGACCGTGACGTCGTACTTGGCGGCGACCACATGCGCGAACTCGGCCAGCGCCACCGCGCCCGACACCATGTCCTTGTTGTACTGGCCGCCGAGAAACTCGGCCCCACCGGTGGAGATCTGGACGATGCCGTCGCTCTCCGCCTCCGCGAAGCCGCGCAGGGCAGCGTGCAGGGTCTGGGTCGACGTCACATTGATGGCCGGGTAGGCGAACTTGCCTGCCTTCGCCCGGTCGAGCATCTCGGCGTAGACCTCGGGGGTTGCGATGGGCATCTGTCCGCTCCTTGGGATGTGCGGGTGTGCAGTGCTGGTCCCTGACCTGGGGGCGACGTCATCGTCGCCCCCATCCTCCCAGACTCTCGCCGCAGCTCCACCCTGCCCGCACCCCGTGCATCCGGTCGGCCCCGCGCAAAAGGGCGACGGTTTCACGTGAAACCGCCCCGAAACCGCCAGCGTCCAAGCGTACGCGCCGGTCAGACCAGTCCGAGGTCGGCCGCCGAGTACGCGTTGATGTACGACAGCCCCGCGTCGGCAATCGCCGCAGCCGCGCCCCGGTCGACGATCACGGCGACGGCGACGACCTCGCCACCCGCCTCACGCACCGCTTCGACGGCGGTCAGCGGTGAGCCGCCGGTGGTGGAGGTGTCCTCGACGACGAGGCAGCGGCGGCCCTTGACGTCCGTGCCCTCGATCCGGCGCTGCATCCCGTGCGCCTTCTGCGCCTTGCGTACGACGAACGCGTCCAGGCTCTTTCCGCGCGCGGCGGATGCGTGCAGCATCGCCGTGGCCACCGGGTCGGCGCCCAGCGTCAGACCGCCGACACAGTCGTAGTCCAGCTCGGCGGTGACATCGAGCATCACCTGGCCGACGAGCGGCGCCGCCGCGCCGTCCAGCGTGATCCGGCGCAGGTCGATGTACCAGTCGGCTTCCAGACCCGAAGAGAGGGTCACCTTGCCGTGCACCACGGCCTTGTCCTTGATCTGCTGGAGCAGGTCAGCGCGTACGTCAGTCATGTCCACGAGGGTAAGGGCTGCGTCCGAGGCTCAGAGCCGCACCCAGCTCCAGGTCGCCGCGATCTCCAGCGGCTCGATCGGAGTGACCAGCCGGGGCGCCGTGTTCAGCCCGTTCGGGGGCCCGGACTGCGGCTCCACGCACACCGCCTCGGCCTGCTCGTCGTAGATGACCACCCACTCGTCACGGCTCCTGACCGTCAGTTCGAGCCGGCCGGGCCAGGTGAGCGTCACATCGACGCCGTCGGGCATCCCGAAGCAGTCGTCCCAGGGGCCGGGAAGAGGGTCGATGCGGCGGCCGGTCGGCAGATGGTTCTCGCCGCGCTCCTCCTGCCAGGCGGCGTCGAAGGCGAGCCGCACATCCTCACCGCCGGTGTTGCGCAGGAACCAGGGGTGCCAGCCGGCCTGGGCGGGGAAGGAGGTGCCGTACGTCTCGATGCCCATGTGGAGCGTCAGCGTGTCCTCGGCCAGTTCGAAGGACTGTGTGACCCGTCCTTCGTACGGCCATGGGTCGGCCAGGTCGTAGTAGAAGGCCGCCTCCGTGTCGTGCCGACGGGCCGTCTGCCAGACGGTATCGCGGCCGGTGCCGTGGATGGCGTGCGGCGGGGCGTTCACCGGCAGTTGGTGCAGTTCGCTGCCGTTACGGAACAGCCCGTTCTCGGTACGGCCGCACCACGGCACCATCGGGAAGCAGCCGTACCGCTCTCCCTGACGCAGCAGTTCGGTGCCACCGATCCGCAGGCTGCTGATCCGGCAGCCATGGACGGGGTCAACGGTCAACTCGGCGTCGCCGGCGGTCAGCCGGACGTTCTTCTCGCTACTGCTCACGCCCCGACACTACTGGCGCGGTTACCTCCGGCGCCGCAGCGCCCGTCCGACCACCACGGCCGAAGCGATGACCAGGGCGGCGGCCGGGGCGGCCCAGCGCAGGGTGCTGCCCGCGGTCAGCGTGTCCTGCGACGGCTCGGGGGCGTAGCGGCCGCGCGGCGGGGCGTGGTCGACCTCCTCCGTGCTGCGCCCGATCATGGTGCGCCGGGCGTGTGCCGCCTCGGCGGGCGGCTCGTCGGGCACGACGAACTCCATCTCCGCGTCGGGGTCGAGCGAGGGCGGCGGCACGGGCTCGTCGAACACGGACCCCTTGCCGGCGGGCGCCTCATCGGCCGCGGACTCATCGGCCGCGGAGGCCGAGTCATCGCCGTCAGGGCCCTCCTCCTCTGCCGCCCCCGCCAGCGACTCCGTCACCAACTGCTGCGTAAAGCGGTCCACCAGCCGGTGGGCCGCCGCCAGCGCGGCCTCCTCGTCCAGTTGCACGATGCGCCCGTCACCACTCGCCGTGCCGGTGAACTCCAGCATCGTGCCGCCGTCGGTCTCCGCCATGCCGATGGTCAGGGCCAGCTTCGCCGACCCCGTACCCCTGGCCTCCACACCCTCTCCCGTCACGGAGAAGGCGTCGTCGCCCCGGCCGGTGACCCGCAGCGCACCCCGGTAGGTGATGGTGTGGCCGCCGACCCTGATCCTCAGCCGGCCGGTCAGCGGACCCGCCGAGCCGTCGGCGTCCTGCTGGAGTCCCGGTACGCAGCGCGCCACCCGCGCGGGGTCGCTCAGCGTCCGCCGGAGCGACGCGACCGGAACCGGGACGAACACCTCATGCTCCATACCGGCCGAGCCTACTCAGCCCCGGCCGCCACGTCAGCGCTTCGGCACCCGCGTCACGGCAGGACCACCCGGTTCACGAGGACTCCCCGTACCGCGGGTGTACCAGCGTCGACGGTGCGAGCCCGCGCAGCCGTAGGTTCAGCGCCGACCTCCCGGCCGCCAGCAGCTCACGCTCATCCAGCGACCGCAGTGCCGGTGCGTCGGCGGCGAGGCCGAGCCGGGGCGCCGTACCGCGCGCGGCCAGCACGAATCCCCAGTCACGCGGCTCCCGGGCCTCGTCCCTTGCCCGGTTCGGACCGGCGGCGAACCCGGTGATCCTGCCCCTGATCCGGTACGGGCGGGTCGCCAGGCCACCGGCCCGTACCGACGCCTCCACCGTCCAGAACGTCCGCGGCCGACTGCCCAGCGGCCCGGCGTGCACCACCAGCCGTCCGCCCGGTGCGAGGGCCTCGGCGACCAGGCCGTAGAACTCCGCCGAGTACAGCTTCGTTCTGTCGGTGATCCCCGGGTCGGGCAGATCCGAGATCACCACGTCGTAGCGGCCATGCGGCGTACGCAGCCGGCTGAACGCGTCCTCGTCCACCACCGTCACTCGCGGATCACGGAAGGCGTGGCCGTTCAGCGCGCACAGCGCCGCGTCCGTACGGGCCAGACGGGTGACGCCGGGATCGACCTCGACGACCACGACGGACCTCACATCCGGATAGCGCAGCACCTCGCGCGCGGCCAGTCCGTCACCGCCGCCCAGGATCAGCACCCGCTCGTGCCGCCCCAGCATCGCCGGGTGGACCAGCGCCTCGTGGTAGCGGTACTCGTCCCGGGCGCTGACCCGCAGCCTGCCGTCCAGATACAGGTCGAGGGACCCCCGCCCCTCCCCCGTGAGGACGACCTCCTGGACATCCGTCCGTACGGCGACCCGCACCTGGTCCCCGTACACCGCGCGCCGCGCCGCCCGCTCGAAGTCGCCGACCATCAGCGTGGCCGTGGCCAGCAGCGCGATCACCACGACGTTGACCACCACGAGCAGCCACCGCGACCGCGAGGTGAGGTCCCGCCGGAACACCCACAGCACCAGCGCCCCGCCCGCCGCGGCGTTGACCGCGCCCGTGCACAGCGCGCCGCTCAACTGGCCCAGCATGGGCAGCAGCAGAAAGGGGAAGGCGAGCCCGCCGACCAGGGCACCGACATAGTCGGCGGCGAACAGGTCCGCGACCGCGCCGCCCGCGTCCTGCCGGTCGACCCGCTGGATCAGCGTCATCAGCAGCGGGACCTCCGCGCCGATCAGGACGCCGATCGCGAGCGAGAAGCCCACCAGCGCGTACCGCGACTCCCCGAGCCAGGCGAACGACGCGTACAGCACGAGCGCCGACACCCCGCCGACCAGCGCGAGCGCCGACTCGATCAGCCCGAAACCCACCGCGGCCCGGTTGCGTAAACGTTTCGCGAGAAGCGAGCCGATGCCCATCGCGAACACCATCACGGAAAGCACGACGGACGCCTGGGTGACCGAGTCGCCGATCAGATACGAAGCGAGCGCGACCAGCTCGAGTTCGTACACCAGACCGCACGCGGCGCAGATGAAGACAACACCGAGCACAAGGAACCGACCGGTCCTCGGCCGTACGGGAAGCGGCGCCACGCCCCCTCGCAGCGACACCTGCTGGTCGATCATGGTGCGAACGCTACGTCACGAGCCGGTCGGCGCCTGTCACCCACAAGGGTGTAAGTGGCGTGTAAGTGAGCGGAGCCGTCGCCCGCCGTACCCGCTCAGAGGGCCGGGACGGCGGTCCGCGCCCCCACCCGGGTCCTGGTCACCACCAACTGCCCCTCCTGCGGATACGCGTGCCAGGTCCGCCACCTCACCTGGTCCCCGGTCCGCTGGGCCAGCATCGCGGTGAAGGCGTGCGGGCTGCCGGGAAAGGTGCCCGCAAGTCCGTTCGGGTGGTCAGCCACAAGGGCGAGCAGTTCCTGCGCGCGCCCGGCGAACGAACCGGCGCTCAGCGTCTCGACGCGCGCCGCGAATTCGTACTCCCACTCCCCGAGCCGCTTGGCGACGCCGAGGGGCAGAGGGGTGCTGCTGCCCGGGATGCAGGCGACGGTCTCGGAACACATCCCGCGATCCTCGTCGAGAAGCACCTGGTGGGAGGCGCCGAGCAGCCGCAACTGCAGCTTGGAGCCGCCGAGTTCGAGGTCGAGGACGGCGAGGGCGGGCAACGGTTCCCGTCCCAGCGCCCAGGCCAGGTCGGCGGCACGGGTGTCGGAATAGGCGGTCTGGAGGGTCGTGAGCATGGTTCGGCTCCGCAAACACACGTGGACACATGGACAGGGGGCGCCCCTGGACGCTGTACGTGGGAGGAGGGGATCGCCCGATCCGGTCCAACTGGGGTCCGAGGGCTGAATGTTCTCTCCAGCGAGGGAATCATGAAGTACGCCGCACTCGCAGCGTTTTTACCCAACTTGACGTGGTTTCCATCCCCTCGGGGGCAGCACGGTTCAACTGTTCAACCGAAACGGCCC
>DATCWZ010000537.1:0-4025 GCA_036566065.1 Streptomyces sp.
GCTGGGACCACTCCACCCCCTACCTCAGGCGCATCCTCGCCGACGTCTGGGAGGCCGACCTGACCGTCATCGAGCGCGAACTCACCCTCGCGGCCACCAAGCCCGGCATGGAAAGCCTGCGCGGTCTTGCCGCCGAGCTGCGCACCAGGGCTCTTGAGGAAGCCGACAAGGTCGGCACCGGCATCGCCACCATCTGAACCGAGTACACACTCGACCGGGTACGCAGCGCGGTCGGCTTTTTCGAGAAGCAGGGCACCGATGCGGTCGTGCTAAGCGGCACCGTCGCGATCGATCCGGCGCGATCGAGAAAAAGAAGGAGAGCGAACACCATGAGCAGGATCAGCATCATCGGGACGGGGAACATGGCCCGCGCCCTGGGCAGCCGCGCACTCGCGGGCGGCAACGCGGTCGAGGTCATCGGCCGCGATGCTTCCAAGGCCGACGCTCTGGCCAGGGCGATCGGCGGCGCCACGGTGGGGACGATCGGCGCGGCCCCGGCCGGCGACATCGTCATCCTCGCCGTGCCCTACGCCCACGCCGTACCGCTGGTGCGCCAGTTCGGCAACGCGCTGTCGGGCAAGGTGATCGTCGACATCACCAACCCGTTCAATCCCGACCTCACGGGACTGGTTACGCCAGAGGGCAGTTCCGCCGCGCAGGAGATCGCCACGTACGCTCCCGCGGGGGCGCACGTCGTCAAGGCGTTCAACACCGTCTTCGGCCACGTGCTGGCCGCTTACACGCCCGAGGATCCCCGCCCGCTGGACGTGTTCATCGCCGGCGACGACGCCGAGGCCAAGGCGCGCGTGTCATCGTTCGTCGAAAGCCTCGCGCTTCGCCCGCTCGATGTCGGCGACCTGACGAGCGCTCGTTGGCTCGAAGCAACGAGCGTGCTGCTGATGCGCGCCATGTTCGGCAAAGCCGTCCGCAGCAGCAGCTTCTCCATCGGCCTCACCGTCCGCGACTGACCACACGCACCTTGCCTATACGCACTGAAGACGCCGACATAGTCCGTTTACGTTCAGAAAGGAATCTCGTGAGCTACCTGCCACATGGGGCGATCGTCCTACCGGCCGGCGAGGGCCGGCCGATCCCCGGCGACGGCCTGCTGATCCCCAACCTGGTCGGCAAGGTCACCGCCGACCAGGGCTCAGGCTCCATCGCCGTGATGGAGGGGACGGCGGAGCCCGGCTTCGGGCCCCCTCTTCATATCCATCACAGCAGCGAGGAGCTTTTCTATGTCCTCCAGGGCCAGATGGACTTCCAGATCGGCGACCAGCGGGTAGGCGCCACGCCTGGCACGCTCGTCATGGTGCCGCGCGGAACGGCCCACGCGCCCCGGGTGGTGGGACACGAGCGGGCCAGGTTCCTGGTCATGTTCGCGCCCGCCGGCCCGGACGGGCTGTTCTACGAGATCGCGGCACTCGCTCAGGAAAATGGCGGGGTCATCAATGACAACGACTCCCGCATCGAGGCGCTTGCGGTCAAGTACGACACCGAGCACGTCGGGCCCCCGCTCCAGTAAACCAACGAGAGCACCCCGCCCGAAAATGAACGAGCCTTGACAATCCCTCCGCGCCTGGGATTGCCGGGGCCCGGGCAATGTCGTCTTGTAGCTCTGTGACCTGCAGTCAGATGTCCGTACCTGGACGGCCGACTGACCGCGCACACCCAATTGCCTTCCGACGAAATAACGCGAGGTGCGCTGCGATCAGTCGTCACGAGCGCCAAACGACTCGGTCATAGTTATATATAAATTCTTGCGCTCGGAGCCTGTCCCCGAATTTCGAGTTATTCGATCTTGTTCCGATGTGGTCCATCCTGAACCGCATGGTCTCGGGCTCGGCGTCGGCCAGGCCGTCCTGATCGTGCAGGGCCAGGAGGCGGAGCCAGGCGTCTCACCTACTCCACGACGGGCCGTGGAGTGGAACCGGCCAACGGGTCCTTCGGCGTGCTCGACAGGACGCCCTACGGCCGTGGCGAGGCGTGGGAGGACAACCCCGAGGGCCGGCCCGTGATCGGTGATGTCCGGGAGGGACACCCGGCCGAAGGCCATCAGGCATGCTGGTACTGGCGCTCGGACGCCGGCGGTGTCGCCACCTGGGGCCCGACCAGCAGGCCCGTGCCGCAGTGGACACGCCCCGGTGCGACCCCCGTGGAGACCCTCGGCCGCCACGGCACCTACCACTGACACGCCGTCGTTCACGGTGCCGTCAGCACGAATATTGAAGCGGGTACATGACGAGTGACCGCTTTCGTGCGTCACCCGATCGGACTGTGCCAGGCCCCTCGGCTCCTTCCCTGACATGCGGTCCCCTGCTGCGTCGGATTGAATACAGGAGACAGACGGTCACGAATCGGAAAGGAATTCCGCTTATGAAGCAGGACGTCTCTGCCACGTCGACTCAGGGCGGCTCCCCCAACTCCTCACGCGGTGCCGCTCCCGAATCAGAGAGGCGTCTTGCTACGAAGCGGGACACCTCAGCGACGTCGACTCAGGGCGGCTCCCCCGAGCCTTCACCCAACGGCCTCGCAGTCGCGCCGCCCGACACCGGCACAACCAGTCACAATCTCTACATGCCTCCGTCTACGATGGAAAGATTCGTCTCCGTCCCTGACGGCTGGATCCGCTGGATGTCCTGGCCCACCCTGTTTTTCGGGGACTGCCGTATGGAAGGTGCGCTCCTGCACCTGTATCCGGACGGCATGATCTTCTTCCAGGCAAACACAATCTCGTCGGACGATGACGACGTCGATGTCTGGATCATCAGGTCGATGCAGTTCTCCGATGAAATGCATCGACCGGTGGGCCATGCCCTCCCCAAGCACGTAGGGATGCAGATGGCGTGGCAAGGCTCCGCGTATCCCTTTACATTCTGGGATTCGATTCCTGGGGTCACTCCGACAGGAGCGGCACAGATCCGCAACGGGAGTATGACCTACAGTTGCTGAGCGGGGCAGCGCGACCGCCGGATACCGCTGGTCCCCGCACACCGTGGGGATCAGCAACCAGGACCAATCCTTGCCGCGCCGCATGACGTGACGCCCGGTCATTGCGAGACCGGTGAACCGGACCCCACCCGCTTCGACGCGGACGAAAGGGATTCCCCCATGGCCACACTTCCCGGATACCAACGCAACAGAATCGTCGAGTTGATGGACGAACCTGCTGAACTCCGCGGCGCCAACTGGCTCAAGGATTCGCTGCAGCAGGCCGTGCTGCTGGAACTCGCTACCCTGCCGCCGTATTTGTGCGCCATGTGGTCCATCAAGGACCAGGACGGGGAGGTCTTCTCGGCGATTCGTCGGGTCGTCTTCGACGAGATGTCCCATCTCGGCCTGGCCGGGAATCTGCTCACCACCATTGGGGGCACTCCACGTCTTGCCGACGTGCGGACAGTGCCGACGTATCCGGGGCCGCTGCCCGGTGGGGTCCGGCCCGGACTGACCGTCTCCCTGGGCGGGCTGACGAAGGAATCCGTGGACCTCTTCTCCCGGATCGAGGAGCCTGACGCTCCGGTCGCGGAGGTCAGCAAGCACACCTCCATCGGCGCGTTCTACACGGCCATCCTCGAAGCCTTCCGCGACCACACGGATCTGATCAGCGGCACCCGGCAGCTCGCCCGCAACATGGCGCACCACGGCGCGGGCAACAGCATCGTGCCGATCACCTCGTTCGCCGACGTCGACATGGCCATCGACGTGATCAAGGAACAGGGCGAGGGAACATCCGCGTCGCCGGAGAATCCGCACCCCGGGGAGAGCGGCGAGCTCGCCCACTTCTATGTCTTCCGGGAAATCTTCCACGGCCGCAGGCTGGTCAGGACCTCCGAGCATCCCGACCGGTGGGAGTTCACCGGGGAAGAGATCCCGATGCCTCCCTCCTTCCCCATGGGCACCGTGCCGCCCGGTGGCTGGAGTGGGTCGGGCCGTGTGGTACCCGACGCCGAGACCAAGAGGCTCCTCGACGCGGGCAACCACGCATTCAGCACGATGCTGCGCCTCCTGGAACAGGCATGGCAGAC
>DATCWZ010000564.1:0-3641 GCA_036566065.1 Streptomyces sp.
GCGCCCGGATCGCTGAGCATGGCCTCGCCGCCCCGCAGCTCCAGGCCGGCCGCCAGGGTCCAGGGGCCCACGGCCTGGACCTTGAGCAGCCCCTCGTACCCCTGGGTGAACTCCTCCAGCGCGTCGAGGTCCTCGCCGAGCCAGGAACGGGCTCTGCGGGTGTCACGGCCCGGCCGGTCGCTGACCCGCCAGCCGCTGGGCTCGACATGTGCGTACATCTCGACGAGCAAACCGATGGTCCGGCCCGTCATGTCCGCGCCCGGCCCGCGGGCGGGCAACTCGGCCAGGTACGGCATGCCCGTGCCGTCCGCGAAGGAACCGGTGACGGTTCTGGCGGCTTCCCGGGCGTCGCCGCCCGGCATGGATCCGATCCCGGTGGCGGCGCACCCGCTGAACGTGTTCTTGTCACTCACCCGGGAAGCGTACGGGGCGACGCCGCCGGGTCTCAGCGCCCGGGCCGGACCGTGAGGTCGTTGATCTCGGCATCCCGGGGCAGATCGAGGGCCAGCAGGATCGTGGTGGCGACCGAATCCGGGTCGATCCACCGGGAGGCGTCGTACTCCTTGCCCTCCTGCTGATGGACCTTGGCCTGCATGGGGCTCGCGGTGCGCCCCGGATATACGGAGGTCACCCGCACCCCGTTCCCGTGCTCCTCCTGGCGCAGCGAGTCGGCGAGCGCCTTCAGGCCGTGCTTGCTCGCGGCGTACGCGCCCCACTCGGCGTGGGCGGCGAGCCCGGAGCCCGAGTTCACGAAGACGACCTGGCCGCGCGCGGCCCGCAGTTGCGGCAGCAGCAGCCGGGTCAGCTCGGCGGGGGCGATCAGGTTGGCGTTGAGCTGGAAGTGCCAGGCCTTGGGCGTGAGCGCGTCGATACGGCCGAGCTCGACGACGCCCGCGATGTGCAGCAGCGAGTCGAGCCGGTCGGGCATGGCCTGCTGCCCGAACGCCCAGGAGAGCCGGTCCGGGTTACCGAGGTCGCCGACGACCGTAGCGGCCCCGGGGTACAGGGCGGCCAGCTCCCTGGCGCGGCCGGCGTCACGGGCCAGCAGGACGAGGTCGTCACCGCGCTCCAGAAGACGACGTGCGACGGCCGCGCCGATGCCGGAACCGGCACCGGTGATGAGATGAGTAGGCATGGCCCCATGCTGTCAGACGGCGTGCGCCTCGAAGAGCTGCCGGAGCGAGGTGCACGCCCCCTCCAGATGGGCCGTCATCCGCCGGGCCGCCGCCTCCGCGTCGTCCGTGCGCAGTGCGGCGAGTACCCCGCTGTGCTCGGCGACGATGCGCTCCCGCCCCAGGGTGTGCCGGGTCTGGACCATGCACAGGTGGACCTCGCCCTTGATGCCCCGGTACAGCCGGCTGAGCCTGGGGCTGCCGACCGCGTCCACCAGCGACTGGTGGAAGCGCAGGTCCGACTCGACGAAGGCGCTGTGCGGGGAGTCGGCACGCAGCCGGTCGAGGTCCGCGATGGCGCGCTCCGCGGCGGTGAAGGGCACCGTCCCGCGGGCGACCAGCACCCGCACGACCTGGGTCTCCAGCGGAATGCGGACGAGAAAGAGGTCTTCGACATCGGCGCGGGTCAACTGCGGGACGTACGCGGGCTTGTTCGCCTCACGCTTGAGGAGTCCCTCATGGACCAGTGCGGTCACGGCGCTGCGTGAGGTAGGGCGCGAGACGCCGTACTCGGTCGCGATCTCGGTCTCCGTGAACGTCGTACCGGGCCCCAGCTGACCGTCCAGAACCCGGTCGCGCAGGGACGCGGCCAGGGCCTCGACGACCGAGACGGTGGACAGCCGAATACCGGCGTCCTGAGTCATGAACACCTCCGTAGGGGGAGCACTCATTCTCTCACGCACCCCTGCGCGATCCATTGACAGACATGCAACATTGTCTGACAATCGACCAACCCCAAAGGCAGGAGTGACCGGGGTCACAGCACGGCAACGGAAAGATGAGGCAGGACACGTCATGGCTGGTTACCAACAGATCTTCGACCCCGTAGGGGGTTCCCTCGCATGGAGTGCGCTGTTCGCCGCGCTCCCGCTGATCACTCTCTTCGTCCTGCTGGGCGGGCTGCGCTGGAAGGCGTGGAAGGCCTCCCTCGTCTCGCTGGCGGTCGCCCTGGGCGTGGCGGTCTTCGCCTACACGATGCCCGTGGGCCAGGCGGCGCTGGCCGCGAGCGAAGGCGCGGCGTTCGGCCTGTTCCCGATCGTCTTCATCGTGCTGAACGCACTGTGGATCTACAAGATGACCGAGATCACCGGCTGGGACGCCGTGCTCCGGCGGGCCTTCGGATCGCTCTCCGGGGACCAGCGGGTCCAGGCCGTGATCATCGCCTTCTGCTTCGGCGCACTGCTGGAGGCACTCGCGGGCTTCGGCACCCCGGTCGCCATCTCCTCGGTCATGCTGATGGCCGTCGGCCTGCGGCCGATGAAGGCCGCCGCCGTCTCGCTGGTGGCCAACACCGCCCCCGTCGCCTTCGGCGCCATCGCGGTCCCGATCACCACCCTGGGCAAGATCACCGGCCTGGACGCCGCCGACCTCGGCGCCATGGTCGGACGCCAGACGCCGCTGCTCGCCCTGTTCGTACCGCTGATCCTCGTCTTCATGGTGGACGGCAGGCGCGGTGTCCGCCAGACCTGGCCCATCGCCCTTGTCGGCGGCTTCACCTTCGCCGCCGCGCAGTTCGTCACCGCCAACTTCCTCTCGTACGAGATCGCCGACATCGTGGCCGCCTTCGCCGGCACCCTGGGTGTGGTGGCCATGCTGCG
The DNA here is from genome assembly GCA_036566065.1 of Streptomyces sp. Lineage (GTDB taxonomy): Bacteria > Actinomycetota > Actinomycetes > Streptomycetales > Streptomycetaceae > Streptomyces. Next base: position 2,771 of record DATCWZ010000564.1, read on the forward strand.
GGTCTGGCAGCCCAGCTACGTCCTGGCCGCGCAGCACCAGACCCCGGTCATCGCCGGCGGTTCCGTCGCCGACGAGACGACCGATGCCGTACTGCGGCGCCGGCAGACCGGTGAGGGTTCCGCGCTGAAGGCATTCGCCCCGTATCTGATCGTCGTGGCGCTCTTCGCCGTGGCGACCGCAGGACCGGTGAAGACCTGGCTGAGCGCGCACTCGGGATGGAAGTTCGCCTGGCCCGGCCTTGACGTCACCAACGCCGAGGGCGAACCGCTCGGCGCCATGATCTTCAACTTCAACATCGTCAACGCCGGTGGCACGGTCCTGCTGCTGGCCGGTGTGCTCACCGCCCTGCTGTACGGCATCGGGGCCGGCCGCACCTCGGGGGCGTACCTCGACACCATCCGGCAGTTCCGCTGGACCATCGTCACCGTCGCGGCCGTACTCGCTCTCGCCTACGTGATGAACCTGTCCGGCCAGACCGTCACCCTCGGCCTGTTCCTGGCGCAGACCGGCGGCGCGTTCGCCCTGCTCTCCCCCGTGGTCGGCTGGCTCGGCGTGGCCGTCACCGGCTCCGACACCTCCTCCAACTCCCTGTTCGGCATGCTCCAGATCACCGCGGCCGGGCAGACCGGCATCTCCCCCTATCTGCTCGCCTCCGCCAACACCACCGGCGGCGTGCTCGGCAAGATGATCTCCCCGCAGAACCTGGCCATCGCCGCCGCGGTCGTCGGGCTGGAAGGCAGCGAGGGCGAACTGTTCCGCAAGGTCGTCGGCTGGGGCGCCGGAATGCTCGTCGTGGTCAGCGCGCTGATCTACCTCCAGTCCACCCCGGTCCTGAGCTGGATGGTGGTGGGCTGATGGCCACCGCGACCG
>DATCWZ010000357.1:0-2938 GCA_036566065.1 Streptomyces sp.
GCCGCGCGCAGTGCGCTGACGAGTGCGTGCGAGGGGTTGAGCTCAAGGATGCGCTTGATGTGCGGCACCTCCTGGCCCATGGCGCGGTACATGTTCTCCAGGGCGGGCGTGACGTCGTGCGTGTCGGAGACGATGCAGGCCGGGGAGACGGTGAGCCGGGAGGAGAGACGTACGTCCTTCACGTTCTCGCCGAGCTGCGAGGTCAGCCAGGTCAGCAGACCTGCGTACTCCTCCTGCTGCTTCTCGCGCTCGGCCTCGACCTCCTTGCGCTCCTCCTCGGTGTCGAGGTCCACCTCGCCCTTGGCGATCGACTGCAGTTCCTTGCCGTCGAACTCCGGCACGGTCTGGACCCACACCTCGTCCACAGGGTCCGTCAGCAGAAGCACCTCGTACCCCTTGGCCCTGAAGGCTTCCATATGGGGCGAACTCTCCATGGCGGCACGCGACTCACCGGTCATGAAGTAGATCTTCTGCTGCCCCTCCTTCATGCGCTCGACGTATCCGCGCAGAGTGGTCAGCCCCTCCTGGTCCTGGGTCGAGGCGAACGAGGAGACCTCAAGAATGGCGTCCCGGTTCTCGAAGTCGTCGAGCAGCCCCTCCTTGAGGACCCGGCCGAACTCCTTCCAGAACGTCAGGTAGTTCTCCGGACCGGCGGACATCATGTCCTTCACGGTCGAGAGCACCTTCTTCACCAGCCGGCGCCGCATCAATTCGATCTGACGGTCCTGCTGGAGAATCTCGCGCGACACATTGAGCGAAAGGTCCTGCGCGTCGACAACACCCTTCATGAAGCGCATGTACGACGGCATGAGCGCTTCGCATTCGTCCATGATGAACACGCGCTTGACATAGAGCTGTACGCCGCGCTTGTGCCCCTGCATGAACAGGTCCTGCGGTGCGTGCGACGGAATGAAGAGCAGGGCCTGATATTCGAAAGTGCCCTCCGCCTGCATACGGATGGTTTCGAGCGGATCGGTCCAGTCGTGACTGATGTGCTTGTACAGCTCGCTGTACTCCTCATCGGTCACCGAGCTCTTGGAGCGCGCCCACAGCGCCTTCATCGAGTTGATCGTCTCGGCCTCGGGCGCGGCTCCGTCGTCCTCGCCCGCCGCCTCACCAGCCATGCGGATGGGCCAGGTGATGAAGTCCGAGTACCGCTTGACGATCTCCCTGATCTTCCAGGGCGAGGTGTAGTCGAAGAGCTGGTCCTCGGTGTCCGCGGGCTTGAGCCGCAGGGTGACGGACGTGCCCTGCGGGGCGTCGTCGGCCGGCTCGACCGTGTAGGTCCCCTCGCCGGTGGACTGCCAGCGCGTTCCCTGGCTCTCGCCCGCCCGCCGGGTCAGCAGCGTGACCTCGTCGGCGACCATGAAGCTGGCGTAGAAGCCGACCCCGAACTGCCCGATGAGTTCCTGCGAGGCCGCCGCGTCCTTGGCTTCCTTCAGTTCGCGGAGGAACTTCGCCGTGCCCGAGTTCGCGATCGTCCCGATGAGCTGCACGACCTCTTCGTGCGACATTCCGATTCCGTTGTCGCGTACGGTGAGGGTGCGCTTCTCCTTGTCGACCTCGATGGCGATGTGGAGATCGGACACATCGGCATTCAGCTCGGCGTTCTGGAGAGATTCCAGCCGCAGCTTGTCCAGTGCGTCGGAGGAGTTGGAGATCAGCTCACGCAGAAAGACATCTTTGTTCGAGTAAATTGAGTGGATCATCATCTGCAGAAGCTGGCGGGCTTCCACCTGGAACTCGAATGTCTCGGCAGGCATGCCTTCTTGGCCCCTTTCTGGCTGAGGCGTCGTTGGTACGAATCGGGCTGAGCCATATCGTATCCAGCCTCCACACCACCCGGGTGCCGGTTCGTTCCCGTCCCGTACGCGGGCCGGGGCGCCAGATCGGCCCCCCGGCCCTTGTCGGCTCGTGCGGTCAGCCCTGGGACCGGGCCTCGCGACGGCGTACGACGAACACCGCACCCGCGCCGATGGCCAGGGCCGCGCCGCTCGCGAGGGCGAGCTGCGACATCGCGGAGGACGAGCCCGTGGCGGCGAGGGTGCCGCTCACCGGAACGGCCGCCGCGGCACTCTGCGGCTTGACGTCCGGGGTGGTGGTGTGCGGCTTGGTCTCGCTGGGCTTGGCGTCGTCGACCTTGCCGGGGGTGCTGCCCGCGGCGGCGATCAGGAACTCGTAGCCCTGGAGCTCCGGGTTCCCGCCGCACGTGCCGTTGTCGTTGAAGTAGTCACCAGTGACGAAGGTGACGCCATTGCCCGCGGGGGCCGAGGCATCGATCGTCAGGCGCATCTTGATGTCGGCGTGGGCGCCGGCCTTCAGCGGGCTGATGGCGTCCATGTAGTGCTCGTTGTCGACGGTCTTCCACTTCGAGGACGCGTCGGACGACCACTGCAGGTGCACGAGGTCGTCGATGCCGTTGAGCCCGCTGCGGTCGGTGGCGTGGACGTACGCGAACGGAAACACCTCGTCCATCGTCTTGTTGGTGCCGTTGGTGACCCGGAGGTTGAAGTTGACCTTCGTGCCGGCGACGACGGTCGACGGCAGCCCCGTGACGACCGTGGTGAGCTTGGCCTCGGGGACGCAGGCGTCGTCGTCACCCTCCTCGGCCGCCTCCTCCTTCGCCTTGGCGAGCGCCTCGTCGGCGGCGACCTTGTCAGCGAGAGCCGCCTCGGTGGCCTTCTTCGCCTGTTCCAGCGCCCGGAGCACGGCGACCCGCTCGTCGTCACGCGCGTCCATGGCTTCGGCGGCCTTGGCATCAGCGGCGGCCTTCGCCTCGTCGGCGGCAGCGGCGGTGGCCTGAGCCTCGGTCAGAGCGGTCGCAGCGGCGGCCTTTTCCTCCTCGGTGGCCGTGTCCGGCAGGGCGTCGATGGCCGCCTGGGCATCGACGACCGCCTGGTCGGCCGCGGTCTTCGCGTCGGCGGCGTCGTCCGCGGCG
>DATCWZ010000316.1:0-8985 GCA_036566065.1 Streptomyces sp.
GCGGTGCGCGAGCGCCCGCTCCAGCGTCTCGACGGCCCGGGCCGGGCTGCGGGGCGCGTCGAGGTACGTCACCCGGGCTCCGCGCCAGGGCAGCAGCGAGGCGTGGTGCTCCGTCTCGAACACGAACACCTCGCAGTCCGCGGGGAGCACGGCGGCCAGCAGATTGAGCGAGTCCGTCGTCGAGCGGGTGAAGACGACCTGGTCGTCGGGGCGGCAGCCGAGGAACTCCGCGACCGTGGCGCGGCTGTTCTCGAACAGGTCCGTGGAAAGCTGCGAGAGGTAGCCCGCCCCGCGGTGCACGCTGCCGTAGTACGGCGCGTAGGCGGCGACGTCGTCCCACACCCGCCGCAGGGCCGGGGCGCTCGCCGCGTAATCCAGGGCGGCATAGGGGACTTCACCGCCGATGACGAGTGGAACGGTGACATCCGCTCCCAGGACGGGCAGCGGGGTACAAACGGACTGGTCGGCGGCAATGCTTGATACAGACATGACGAACTCCCGTCACAGGCAGGCGGAATCCGGCGCCTCGCGGGTACGCGGCAGCGCGGGAAGGTGAGAAGAGGGGCGCGGAAGAGGGCGTCGGCCCTATCGCATTCGCTTGCTCACAAGAGGCTCCCAAGGGACCAGGACCCCGGGGGTGGCGTTCGTCGACGCCGAGGGGCCCGCGCTTGCCGCAGACCTCATTGCCCGCGGCCCGGTCTTCACCCGGGGCACCCCGCCACGGACGGAGGGTTGCCGGACAGCGGGCCGGGGCCGTAGTCGCTGTCACTCATGACCTGTGCCGCATCTTGCCATACGGGGCGCCATGCGCAAGGGCGCGGTCCGCCATCCGGACCGCGCACCCTCGCACACACATGCGCCTCAGGCGTTGCTGACGGCCACCCAGCGCTCCAGCACCCGCTTGGCCGCGCCCGAGTCGATGGACTCGGCGGCCCGGGCGATCCCCGCGGTGAGCTGCTCCGTCAGCGTGCCTGTGCCCGGGTCCAGGGCCACCAGCGCGGCCGCCGTATTGAGCAGCACCGCCTCGCGTACGGGCCCCCGTTCGCCGTCCAGCACCCGGCGCGCCACATCGGCGTTGTACGAGGCGTCCGCGCCCCGCAGCGCCTCGACGGGCACCAGGTCCAGGCCGGCGTCGCGCGGGTCGAACGCCTCCTCGCGCACGGCCTTGTCCCGGACGATCCAGACCCGGGAGGTCGCCGTGGTGGTCAGCTCGTCCAGGCCGTCATCGCCGCGGAACACCAGTGCCGAGTTGCCCCGTTCGGCGAGCACCCCGGCGACGATGGGCGCCATCCGCGGGTCGGCGACGCCGACCGCCTGGGCCCGCACCCTGGCGGGATTGGTCAGCGGGCCGAGGATGTTGAAGGTGGTCTGCGCGCCGAGCTCCTTGCGGGCCCTGGCGGCGTGGCGCAGGGCGGGGTGGAACTTCACGGCGAAGCAGAACGTGATGCCGGCTTCCTCCGCGACCTCGACGACACGCTGTGGCGTCAGCTCCAGGTTGACGCCGAGCTTCTCCAGTACGTCGGAGGCGCCGCTGGCGGACGAGGAGGCGCGGTTGCCGTGCTTGACGACCTTGGCCCCGGTCCCCGCGACCACGATCGCGGACATGGTGGAGATGTTGACCGTCTTGGCCAGGTCGCCGCCGGTGCCCACGATGTCCACCGTACGGCCGGGCACATGGATCGTGTTGGCGTGTGCGTACATGGCTTCCACCAGGCCGGTGACCTCGCCGACGGTCTCGCCCTTGGCGCGCAGCGCGACCGCGAAGCCGGCGATCTGCACATCGGTCGCCTCGCCGCTCATGATGCGGTCCATGGCCCAGGCGGTCTCGGCCGCGCTCAGGTCCTCGCCGCGCATCAGGGGGGTCAGCAGGCCGGGCCAGGAGAGGTCCGCCACGCTGTCGCCGCCGTCCGGGGTCACAACGTTCATGGTCCGCTCCTGGGGTCCACAGCAGATTCAGAGATCAGCAGATGTCAGAGATCACCCCCACCTTATCCAGACCGGCGGACAGCGAAGAGCCCTGTCCATCACGGGGGATGGACAGGGCTCCTGCTGTGGCGACTCTTTACGGACGATCAGTGGTGGCCGTGGCCGCTGCTGATCTCCTTGTACTCCTCGGCGGTGGGCTTGGCGATCTGGGTGCCCTCGCCGTAGTAACCCTTGCTCAGCCTGGCGCGCAGCTTCTGCGTCGCCGAGAGCCTGCGCTCGACACCGTTCTTGTCGACCGTCGGGCCGATCTCGACCGGCTTGTACTGCTCGTGCGCGGTGAGCGTGTGGAGCTGTGCCTGGCTGAGCGGCTCGTGGATCTCCACGAACTCGCCGTGCGGCAGGCGCTTGATGATGCCGGACTCACGTCCGTGCAGCACCTTCTCCCGGTCCCGGCGCTGCAGGCCGAGGCAGATACGCCGGGTGGCGACGAACGCGATGACCGGTCCGGCGAAGAACGCGATCCGGACGAACCAGGTGATCGAGTTGATCGACAGGTGGAAGTGCGTCGCCCAGATGTCGTTGCCGCCGCCGATCAGCATGACGAAGTAGATCGTCACCCAGGCCACACCGAGAGAGGTGCGGGTCGGGGCGTTGCGCGGGCGGTCCAGGATGTGGTGCTCGCGCTTGTCCCCGGTGACCCAGGACTCGATGAACGGATACACCGCCAGCGCGCCCAGGACCAGCCCGAAGAGCACCAGGGGGATGAAAACGCCCAGGGCCAGCGTGTGGCCCCACAGGTTGATCTCCCAGCCGGGCATGACGCGGACGAAGCCCTCGGCGAAGCCCATGTACCAGTCCGGCTGCGCGCCGGTGGAGACCTGGTCGGGACGGTAGGGGCCGAGCGCCCAGATCGGGTTGATCGTGGCGATCGCCGCGATCGTCGCGATGAAGCCGAAGACCAGGAAGAAGAAGCCTCCGGCCTTGGCCATGTAGACCGGCAGGAGCGGCATACCGACGACGTTCTTGTTGGTACGGCCGGGACCCGCGAACTGCGTGTGCTTGTGGTAGAAGACCAGGATCAGGTGGCCCACCAGCAGTCCGAGCATGATGCCCGGGAGCAGCAGGATGTGGATCGAGTAGAACCTGGCGATGATGTCCGTACCGGGGAACTCCCCGCCGAACAGGAACATCGACAGGTACGAGCCGATGATCGGCGTCGCCAGGATCGCGCCCTGGGTGAAGCGGACGCCGGTGCCCGAGAGCAGGTCGTCCGGGAGCGAGTAGCCGGTGAAGCCGGTGAACATGCCCAGCACGAACAGCAGGAAGCCGAACAGCCAGTTGATCTCGCGCGGCTTGCGGAACGCACCCGTGAAGAACACACGCATCATGTGTACGAACATGCCGGCCAGGAAGATCACGGCCGCCCAGTGGTGGATCTGCCGGACCAGCAGACCACCGCGTACATCGAAGCTGATGTCCAGGGTCGAGGCGTACGCCTCCGACATCCGGATGCCCTGCATCGGCTCGTACGAGCCGTGGTACACGACCTCGTTCATGCTCGGGTGGAAGAACAGCGTCAGATACACACCCGTGAGGATGATGATGATGAAGCTATAGAGGCAGACTTCCCCGAGCATGAAGGACCAGTGGTCCGGGAAGATCTTGCGCATATTGCTCTTGGCGAGGCTGTAGATGCCCAGCCGGCCGTCCGCCCAGTCGGCGACCCGCTCACCGGCGGGCGCCTTGCGCTGTGCGTTTGTCGCAGTACTCATCCGCGCTCCCAGAACGAAGGACCGACGGGCTCTGCGAAGTCACCGAGCGCTTCGAGGTTGCCCTCGCTGTTCACACCGATGTGCAACTGCGGAAGGGCGTGCCCGGCCGGCCCGAAGATGACGCGGGCGCCGTCGGAGAGGTCGAAGGTGGACTGGTGGCACGGGCAGAGGACGTGGTGCGTCTGCTGCTCGTACAGGCTGATCGGGCAGCCGACGTGGGTACAGATCTTGGAGAAGGCCACGATTCCCTCGTGAGCCCACGCACGCTCCTGCCCGTCCTTGATGTCGTCCGGCTCGATGCGGACGATCATCAGGGCGGCCTTGGCGATCTGGTTCTGGAAGTCGTCCGCGTCCTCCTCCAGGCCCTCGGGCATGGCGAAGGTCAGCGAACCGACGACGATGTCCTCGGGGCGCAGCGGCTGCATCGTGTTCATGTTGACGAGCTGCTTGCCCTTGGCCCACAGGGTGTTGCGGAGCTTCTCCTCCGGCAGCGGGCCGAGGTCGCGCAGCAGCACCACACCGGAGAGCGGCACCAGGGCCAGCGCGCCGAACATGGTGTTGCGGATCAGCTTGCGCCGTCCGAACGCGGACTCCTCGACACCGGTCTTGAAGTCGGCGTGGACCTTCGCCCTGAGCTCGGGCTCGGCGGCGATGGGGTGCCGCTCGTCGGCGATCTCCACATCGGACATCAGGGTGCGCGCCCAGTGGACGGCCCCGGCGCCGATGGAGAAGAGCGCCACGCCCAGGGTCAGGCCCAGGGAGAAGTTGAGCGCGCTGACGTGCCCGATCGGGAAGATGAAGACGATCTTGTCGACCGGGAAGATGACGTACGAGGCGATGAAGCCGATCGTCGCCAGCATGGACACCGTGAACAGCAGCGCGACCGTGCGCTCGGAGCGCTTCGCCGCCCGCTCGTCGATGTCCTGGATGCGCGGCCTGTGGGCCGGCAGTCCCGGGTCGGCGAACGGGTCGTCCGCGGTCTCCACCGCGCCGTGCGCGGTCTCCTGCTCCGTGAGCAGGCTCTTGTCTTCTGACATCTCTTGGCTACTCATGACTTCTTGGCCTTAGCGGTGTGGGCCGCGACCCAGACGGCGACTGCGATCAGCCCGCCCAGACCGAAGATCCAGCCGAAGAGACCCTCGCTGACCGGACCGAGCCCGCCCAGCGCGAGCCCGCCGGGGCTGGCGGCGTTCGAACCGTTGACGGTCTTGACGTACGCGATGATGTCCTTCTTCTGCTGCTCCGGCATCGTCGTGTCGGGGAAGGAGGGCATGCTCTGCGGCCCGGTCTGCATCGCCTCGTAGAGGTGCTTCGGGCTCACACCCTCAAGGTCGGGTGCGTACTTGCCCTCGGTCAGCGCACCGCCCTGACCGGTGAAGTTGTGGCACTGCGCGCAGTTGGTACGGAACAGGTCGCCGCCCCTGGCGACGTCCGCGCCCGCGGGGTCGACCTGGCTTTCGGTCGGCGTGATCGGACCGGCGCCGAGCGATGCGACGTACGCGGCGAGCTGGTCGATCTGGGCCTGGTTGTAGATGACCTTCTTCTTCGGCACCTGGACGCCCGGCTGCTGGGCCGGCATACGTCCCGTACCGACCTGGAAGTCGACGGCGGCGGAGCCGACGCCCACAAGGGACGGCCCGTCGGTGGTGCCCTGACCGCCGGTTCCGTGGCAGCTCGCGCAGCCCACGGAGTAGAGCTTCTTGCCCTCGTTGATGGCGAGGGACTGGGCGGTGTCATCGGCCTGCGCCTTACCCGCAGGCGCGAACGCGGCGTACAGCCCCCCGGTAGCCGCCAGCGCGAGGAGTAGTACGACGACCGCCGCCAGCGGATGGCGTCGTCGTGCGGAGAGCTTTTTCACGGATTACCCCGGTGTCAGGATCTTCTGCGTCGATGGTGGGTGGGTGAGAGCCCGATTACTGGATCATGTAGATCGTGGCGAACAGGCCGATCCACACCACATCGACGAAGTGCCAGTAGTAGGACACGACGATGGCAGCGGTGGCCTGTTCGTGAGTGAACCGCTTGGCCGCGTATGTCCTGCCGAGAACGAGCAGGAAGGCGATGAGACCGCCGGTCACATGCAGGCCGTGGAAGCCGGTCGTAAGGTAGAACACCGAGCCGTACGGGTCGGAGGACAGCGAGAGACCCGCGTCCTTGACCAGCTCGGTGTACTCGAAGACCTGGCCGCCGATGAAGATCGACCCCATCACGAACGTGATGGTGAACCACGTACGGAGCTTCTTCACATCGCCCCGCTCGGCCGCGAATACGCCGAGCTGGCAGGTGAGTGAGGAAAGCACCAGGATCGTGGTGTTGGTGGCCGAGAACGGGAAGTTCAGATGATCGGCCATCTCCTTCCAGTGGTCCGGTCCCATCACCGATCGCAGGGTGAAGTACATCGCGAAGAGGGCCGCGAAGAACATCAGCTCGGAACTCAGCCAGATGATGGTTCCGACGCTGGTGAGGTTCGGCCGGTTGACCGACGGGTGCGCGTGCCCGGTTTCTACTGTCGTTGCTGTCGCCACGTCCGACATTATGTCGGTCGCTTATCCCGCCCTCACCCCCGGGGGGTGGTGTTCGGTGTGTCCATAGCGTGTGCCCTGCGCGGACGGCCCGTCGATCGGGCGTTCTTACCAGTGCTGACAAGCCGTTCCGCGGAGTACGATCCGCGCATCGGTTCACGCCCCGAGAGCAGTAGCGCCCCGAAGACACGGATGTCACGGAGGAACAATGCAGCCGACCGCCACGGTCCTGGTCTACAGCGACGACGCCAACACCCGCGAGCAGGTGAAGCTGGCCGCCGGACGCAGGCCCGCGGCGGACCTGCCGCCGGTGGAGTTCCTGGAGTGCGCCACCCTGCCGGCCGTGCTGTCCGCCCTGGACCGCGGCGGCGTCGATGTGTGCGTACTGGACGGTGAGACGGCGCCCGCGGGCGGCATGGGTGTCTGCCGGCAGATGAAGGACGAGATCTTCCAGTGCCCGCCCGTGCTGCTGCTGATGGGGCGTCCCCAGGACGCGTGGCTGGCCACGTGGAGCCGCGCCGACGCCGCGGTGACCCATCCGGTCGACCCGGTGGGCTTCCCGGAGGCCCTGGCGGCCCTGCTGCGGGAGCGCCTGTCCGTGGACGCCTGACAAGGCCCGTACGAGTGCCGAAGGGCCCCCAGGCGCCGGCCTGGGGGCCCTTCGCTGCGGCCAGGGAGGTCAGACCTGGGGACGGAGGCGGGCTGCCGGGATGTCGGTGCCGGCGTCCGGGGCGCCGGCACCGGCTCCGCCGCCCTGCAGTGCGCTGCCCTTGCGCCAGGCGTTCCAGGAGAGGTTCCAGTCGCCGTAGCCGTTGTCGAACGGCGTCATCATCTCGCCCTCGCTGCCGACGACCCTGACTATGTCGCCCTCGCGTATGTTCTCGAAGAACCATTCGGCGTTGCTGGTGCTCATTCCGGTGCAGCCGTGGCTGACGTTGGCGACGCCCTGCGCGCCGGTCGACCAGGGGGCCGCGTGCACGTACTCGCCGCTCCAGGTGACCTGGGTCGCGTAGTAGACGGACAGGTCGTAGGAGTCGGCACTGCCGGCGGCTATGCCGATGCTCGCGCTGCGCATCCGTACGTTGTACGACTTGCCGAGCACGACCTTGATGCCGTTACGGGTGGAGAAGCCCGGTTTTCCGGTGGTGACCGGTATGGTGTTGATCACCTTTCCGTTCCGCAGCACAGTCATCGTGTGCGCCGCGGCATCGGTTATCGCCTCCATCCGGTCGCCTGTCTTGAGCTTCAGCGACTTCGCGGCAGCGCCGTACATCGTGTTGGTGACCTTGATGCCGCTGAGGTTGGAGCGCACGTCTATGGTCGCGTCGGCCGGCCAGTACTCCTTCGGGCGGTAGTGCAGGGTCTTGGCGTCGACCCAGTACCAGGAGCCGGTCACCGCGGGCGTCGACCTGACGTGCAGGCCGCGCTCCACGGCGGCCCTGGCGGCCTTGCCGTTGACCGGGGCGCTCAGTTCCGCCGTGACGGGCTGTCCGACGCCGTAGGTGCCCGCCTTGGGGCCGAAGGAGACCTTCAGGAGCTCCTTGGGCGCGGCGGTCCCGAAGGAGTAGGTACGGCTGCCGGGGGCGCCGTCACCGTCCTCGGTGGAGACCTTCACGGTGTAGCGGGTGCCGGCCGCGAGCGCGGCGGTGGAGTGCCACCGCCTGCCGTCCGCCGCGAGCTCGCCCGCCAGATGGCGGCCGTCGGCGTCGACGGCCGTGACGTCCGTGATGCGGGCGTCGTCGTCCTTGACGGTGACTTCGAGGGGCTTGCCGGGGTCGGCCTTCTTGTTCTCGGACGGGCCGTTGAAGGAGATCTGGCTGTCCGCGTCGTACGGCTTGGCCGAGAGCGGATGACCTGACTCGCCACAGGCGGTCGCACCCGCGACCAGGGTCACGACCAGCAGGGTGCAACTCACGACGGGGCTGATGCGCGGCATGTGGTTCATGAACCCACGCTAAGAAGATTCATCCGATCCAGCGCGTTATGTGACTGCAAACGGGGGCCGGCCCCGCTCATCACTGAGCGGTTCCGGCCCCCGTAAGGGTGAAGCGGTGCTGCGTACGGTCCTACTGGGTGCGGCTCTCACCGTGGTAGTACTCGAACACCCAGCCGAAGAGCCCGACCAGGAGCAGCGGGGCCGAGAAGTAGAGCAGCCACCAGCCGACGGCGACGCCCAGGAAGGCGAGCGCCGCACCGACGGCCAGCGCGAGCGGCTGCCAGCTGTGCGGGGAGAAGAACCCCACTTCACCGGCCTCGTCCGCGACGTCGGCGTCCTTGTTGTCCTGAGCCATCTGGTCGACACGGTTGGCCGTGAAGGACAGATAGAACCCGATCATGATGCTCAGCCCGGACGCCAGCAGGAACGCTGTGGTTCCCATGGGCTCCTTGGACCAGACTCCGTACGTGATGCTCATGACCAGCATGAAGAGACTGATGAAGATGAACATCTTGCCTTGGACCTTCACTTGCCGGCCTCCTTTCCGGCGAGAACCTTGTCACCGTCGAACTGGCGTCCCAATTCCTCGAGCGCCGCGATCTCGGGGTGATGCAGATCGAACGCCGGTGATTCGGAACGGATCCGCGGCAGCGAGACGAAGTTGTGCCGCGGGGGCGGGCACGAGGTGGCCCATTCGAGCGAACGGCCGTAACCCCACGGGTCATCGACCTCGACCTTCTTGCCGTACTTCGCGGTCTTCCAGATGTTGTAGAAGAACGGCAGGACCGACAGGCCCAGCACGAAGGAGCAGATCGTCGAGAACGTGTTC
>DATCWZ010000390.1:0-5675 GCA_036566065.1 Streptomyces sp.
CAGTGGGGAAGGGAACGGGGAGCCCGGTGCGGCACGCTCGCCTTTGGAGAGACTCGCCGCACGGCTGCGGGGGCGCATCGTCCTGCCCCGGGACCCGGGCTACGACCGGGCGCGGGCCGTCTGGAACGGCATGATCGACCGGCGGCCCGCGCTGGTGGCGCGGTGCCGCGGTGACGGTGACGTGGCCGCCTGCGTGGACTTCGCCCGGGAGACCGGGCTGTCACTCGCGGTGCGCGGGGGCGGGCACGGAGTGGCCGGCCAGGCCGTCTGCGAGGGCGGACTGGTCGTCGACCTGTCGGAGATGACGGACACCGAGGTCGACCCCGAGGGGGCCACTGTCCGGGCGCAGGGTGGCTGCACCCTGGGTGACGTCGACCGGGCAACCCAGCGGCACGGACTGGCGGCGTCCCTGGGAGTGGTCTCCGCGACCGGCATCGCCGGGCTCACCCTGTCGGGCGGAATGGGCTGGCTCCGGCGCAAACACGGGCTGAGCTGCGACAACCTCACGTCCGTCAGGGTGGTCACCGCCGACGGGAGACTGCTCACCGCGAACGGGAGCGAGCACCAGGACCTCTTCTGGGCGATCCGCGGGGGCGGCGGAAACCTCGGCATCGTGACCTCTTTCGAGTACCGCCTGCACTCCGTGGGGCCGCAGGTCTTCCTCTGCAACGTGTACTACCCCATGGCGCGCGCCCAGGAGGTCCTCAGGGCCTGCGAGCGCTATGTGACGGAGGTGCCCGAGGGGGCCGCACCGCTGGCCGTCCTCGGGCGCATACCGGAGGCCGAGGCGTTCCCGGCGGCAGTGCACGGGGAACCGTTCGTGGCGCTCCTCGCCGTGTCCACCGGTGCCGGTGAGACCGCCGCCGAGGAGGGGGAGCGCGCGCTACGGCCGCTCCGCCGGGTCACTGAACCTCTCTGCGACCTCAGTGAGGCCACCGACTACACGGCGGCACAGAGCTTCCTGGACGAGGACTACCCGGACGGCGGGCTGTACTACTGGAAGTCCGTGAACACACCCGGGCTCAGCGACACACTGATCGAGCGCCTCACCGAACACGCCGCCGCGGCCCCCTCGCCCGCCTCGACCATCGACGTCTGGTACCAGGGCGGCGCGATGGCACGGGTGGGCGAGGAGGCGACCGCCTTCGCCAACCGCGACGTGCCCTACCTCCTCGGCATCGAGGGGAACTGGGAGCACGCGAGCGACTCGGAGCGGAACCTGACGTGGGTCCGTGACACCTTCGCCGACCTGCGTACGTTCTCCGCCGGCGGTGTGTACCTCAACTTCCCCGGCTTCCTGGAGGAGGGCGAGCAGCTCCTGCGGGAGGGCTACGGCGGGAACTACGAGCGGCTGGCGGCGGTCAAGGCCGCGTACGACCCGGGCAACCTGTTCCGCCTCAACGCGAACGTCCGGCCCAGGAGATGAGCCCCGCACGGCGGGCGCCGCGCCGGTGCTCCGGCCCGGTGGGCCGACCGGGTGGTTGACGGGGCCGTATCCGCACAAAGCCGCCCCGGCACGGAATCAGACAGGGGACGACGACTGCGACTGCGACCGCTGCTGTGCGAGGTTCGGAGACGATGTGCGGTGAACGCTGACACCGGTGCTTCCGGCGCTCCGGGCCGGTCACGCAGGAGAGGACCGGGGTCGCGCTTGAGGGGGTCGCCGGCGCGTCTGCTCCGGCGGATCCGCGTGCGCCGGGCCGGGGAGACGGCGCGTGCGCCCCGTGTCTGGCGGGTCCGCAGGACGGGCTGGTACGTGCCCGCGCTCGTCCTGACCTTCCTCGGCGCGGCCCTCCTGGTCTTCCTGGCCGCGCTGTCCGTCCTCACCCTGGTGGGTCCTCCGCAGGAGGGCGCCTGGTCGCTCGTGCAGCAGGCGGAGCGACGCTGCGGCGTCCACGGCCTCTCGTGCGGGATCCTGCAGACGATCCTCATGCCGTTCCTCACCCTGTCCCTGGCCACCGTCGCCTACCTCCTCTTCCGGTTCAGCCGCGTGCACAGGACGTACCAGCGGAAGGCCGGGCAGGCGCCGCACGACCTCGTGGAGACGGCGGGCAGCATCTTCGGCACGGTCGTCGGCCGTGACCAGCTCTGCGCGGTCCTCATGGAGGACCTGCGGGACTGCCGTACCCGGCGCACCCAGGTCGTGGTCGGCGGGGTGGGTACGGGCAAGACGGCCCTGATCGTGCTGCTGACGGAGGCGCTCGCCGAGCAGAAGGCGGTGCCCGTACCGCTGCGTCTGCGTAACGCGACCAGCGATCTCGACTTCCGGCGGCTGGCGTTCGCCCGGTTCTCCCGCGAGGTGCAGGGCAACCTCCGCTCCGACGCCGAGGCGGAGAAGGTATGGCGCCGGCTGGGCAAGCAGGGGCGGATCGTCGTGCTGGCGGACGGCTTGGAGGAGGCCCTGACCGGTGCCGACCTGGCGGAGGAGCGCGACACGATCATCGGGCTGGCCATCCGGCGGGCCAACGACGAGGGGCTGCCGCTGATCATCACCTCCCGGCCGCACGACTCGCTGAGGGGCATGGAGGTCTCCCTCACCGCTCTGGAGCCGCTGAGCGAGGAGGCCGCGCTCACGTACATCTCCTCCGGCGACGAGCGGGAGGACCGCCAGCGGCTCGACTGGATCGTGGAGATGGCGGGCATCACCGAGGCGCCGACGTATCTGCAGATCGCCGCCGAGCTCCACGGGGCGGGGCTCCTGGAGCGGGCGATGACGGGACAGTCCGGCGACGAGGCCGTGGAGACCCGGGGCGCGGACCGGGCGGCGCTGCGCTTCCATCTGCTCGACACCTGGGTCAACGCGCTCATCAGCGGGCGTTTCCGCCCCGGGCTCGCGCTGAGCCAGGAGGATCGGCGCGCGACGGTGGACCACCTCTCCGCGCTGGCCTGCGTCGGCCTCGCGGCAGACTCGGCGGAGGTACGGTTCGCCGACCTCGTCGACGAGCAGGACCCGTCCCGGCCGCGCTACCCGGAACTGGTGGGCGAACTGACCCGGCGGGTCGGGGGAAGCAGGCTCGACATCCGGCTGGCCGCCTACTGGGGGGCGCGTCTGGGCCTGGTCGAGCTCGGCGGCGACCGGGTCCGCTTCCAGCACAGCGTGGTCCAGGCCCACCTCGGGTCGCGCTTCATGAATGCCCTGATCCATCCGGGCGTCCCCGACGTACCCACGGATGGTGTCTACTTCCCCGCCGCGCTGTGGCGTCCCGGCAGGGAACTGCTCATGGCGATGGTGCTCCATTCCCGTACGCCCCGCGGGTCGTGTCTCCACGGGGACCCGTCCGGCGGGGAGGGTGAGCGGGCGTGGTGTCCCGTATCGGCGGCCCGCGATCTGCTGCTCGATGCCGCCCACCGGGCGGAGAGCTCCCCGGAGAGCCGGGCACGCGTGCCCGGTGCGCCGGTGCACGACGGTCACTTCCTGCTGGGCCGCAGCCTGCACACCAAGGCGCTGGAGCTGTACGCGGCCGCCCTGGAGATCGACTGTGTGGACGACGAACCGGAACAGCATCTGATCGCGATGCGGCTGTGCACGGCCTGGCCGGACCTGCGCGCCCGGGATCCGCTGGCCATGCGGGCGGCGAAGACGCGGCTGGTGTCGCGTTTCGGGGCCGCGATGCGCGGTGTGGCCCGGCGGCAGACCCTCAAGCCCGCGTACCTGGAGCTGTTCGAGATCGCCCGTCTGGAACCGTCGTACCCGGTCCGGGTGGCGATCGCGCAGGAGATCGGGGCGGGCGGTGACATCGCTTTCGAGGAGCTGCATCCCCGTCTCCGGGTGCCGACGGCCGTACAGGACGGGCTGATGGAGCGGGAGAGCGACTGGCGTGAGCAGTTGTGGGGCGGGCAGCAGCCCGAGGCCGTCGGTGAGCAGGAGCGCAGACGGCGCCGGCGGGGGGAGGGCGAGACGGGCCGGCTGAACCGGGAGCACGACGAGCGGGAGGCGCGCCGCCGTACGGAGCACGGCAGGGAGGAGCTGGAGCGGGAGAGCGCGGAACAGGACTGGCGGGACAGCGTCCTGTGCGGGTGGCTGGTGCCCCTTCTCGTGGGTTCGGTCACCACCCAGCGCCACCAGGACACCCCGTACGCCTTCCTGGAGGGGTGGGTACGCCGGGTCGGTGCCCAGGAGCAGACGGAGGTGCTGCCGCTGGACCTCACCCTGGAGGTGGCGCTGGCGCAGGGTTTCAAGTACGCGGCGAACCGCAGGCGCCGCCATCCGCACGCCCGCCCGGAGGCCCGGGAGTACCTCAGCGAGCAGGCCTGGTACATGCTGCGGCGTACGCGGTTCTGGTTCTCCCGCCTGACGCTGCTGCACGCGCTGACCCTGTGGGCGCTGTCCGACGACGTGCGCGCGGTCCGCCCGCAGGGCGGTCGTGGCTCGGACCCGGCGGAGCAGGTCCGCCAGTGGCTGGTCATGCCGGACGGCGGGCAGGAGCACCCCTTCGTGTCGGCGGCCGCGGAGCTGTCGGTGCGTGCGCTGGAGACGGGGCAGCCCGAACGGTTCCTGTGGATCGACGAGTCCGGTGTCGCCGCGCATGTCGGCTCACAGACGGCACCGCAGGGCGAGTCGCGCAAGCACAACCTGTGGGTCCCGCCCTCGACCGGGTGGAGCGCCCTGCATCCGCGTACGAGGCAGCTCCTCGGCGACGTACTGCTGCTGCTCAATCTCGCCGAGCGGGGCGACTGGCCCGCGGACCGGCGGCGCCACCTCCAGCACACCGACCGGTCCGACCTGCCGCCCTGCCTGACGCGGGACCGCCGTCCGCTCGACCCGGGCCGCAGTGTCGTACGCACGGATGCCTCGCAGGCCGGTTCGAACTGCCGGGACGACTGCGGCTTCGGGCTGTGCCCGTATCCGCCGACAGGTCTCGACGGGCACCGGGTGGAGCTGAGCGAGGCATTCTGCCGGGCGCAGTCCGCGCTGCTGTCGGCATCGCTGTCCGGGTACGCCCGGAAGGCGGCCTGGCAGAAGCGGACGGATCTCGCCGAACTGCGGCATTTCTGGGAGGAGATGGGGCGGCGGGCGCAGAACGACGTACGCCGGTGACTGCCCTGCGTCGCCCGGACGCGCGCCCTGTCTGGTGGACCTGCGAAGAGCGAATTAATGTCCGTTCCATACCGGAATGTCGACAATCGCCGTAAGGAAACCGCTGATGACGACCGAACGGCTGCGCAGGCCATCCGAAGAGGGCCGGATGGAGGCCGACGTCGACGCCGTCGTCGTCGGCTCCGGGTTCGGCGGCTCGGTCTCCGCGTACCGGCTCGCCGAGGGCGGCCTGTCCGTGGTGGTCCTGGAGCGCGGCAAGCCGTATCCGCCCGGAAGCTTTCCCCGTACACCGGCCGGTATGGCCCGCAACTTCTGGGATCCGAGCGAGGGCCTGCACGGACTGTTCGACATCTGGTCCTTCCGCGGCCTGGAGGGTGTTGTCTCCAGCGGTCTCGGCGGCGGATCCCTCATCTACGCCAACGTCCTGCTCCGCAAGGACGAGAAGTGGTTCGTGCACGAGTCGCCGCTGCCGGGCGGGGGGTACGAGCACTGGCCGATCAGCCGCCGTGACCTGGACCCGCATTACGACGACGTCGAGAAGATGCTCGGCGCCACGCCGTACCCCTACAACGACACACCGAAGACCGCCGCGATGCAGGAAGCGGCGGACCGGCTGGGTCTGCACGTGTCACGGCCG
>DATCWZ010000416.1:0-2043 GCA_036566065.1 Streptomyces sp.
CCAGCCGCTGCCTGCGCTCCAGGTACTCGTCGATCCCGCGCGGCAGCATCCGCAGCGACCTGTCGCCGAGCAGCGCCATCACCCGGTCCGTGGTCCGCTCGATGAAGAACCGGTCGTGCGAGATCACGATCATCGACCCGGGCCAGCCGTCGAGCAGGTCCTCCAACTGGGTCAGCGTCTCGATGTCCAGGTCGTTGGTGGGCTCGTCGAGGAAAAGGACGTTGGGCTCGTCCATCAGCAGCCGCAGGAGCTGCAGCCTGCGCCGCTCCCCGCCGGACAGGTCGCCGACGGGGGTCCACTGCTTCTCCTTCGAGAAGCCGAACTGCTCACAGAGCTGACCCGCTGTCATCTCCCGGCCCTTGCCGAGGTCGACCCGGTCGCGTACCTGGGACACGGCTTCGAGGACCCGCAGACTCGGCTTGAGTTCGCTGACCTCCTGCGAGAGATAGGCGAGCCTGACCGTCTTGCCGACGACGACCCTGCCCTCAGCGGGCTGCTCGTCGCCCTGGGTACGGGCCGCCTCGGTCAGCGCCCGCAGCAGCGAGGTCTTGCCCGCACCGTTCACCCCGACCAGGCCGATCCGGTCGCCGGGGCCGAGCTGCCAGGTGAGGTGGGTGAGCAGCGTCTTGGGTCCGGCCTGGACGGTCACGTCCTCCAGGTCGAAGACCGTCTTGCCGAGTCGGGCGCTGGCGAACTTCCGCAGCTCGCTGGTGTCGCGGGGCGGCGGCACGTCGGCGATCAGCTCATTGGCCGCCTCGATGCGGTAGCGCGGCTTCGACGTGCGGGCGGGGGCGCCGCGGCGCAGCCAGGCCAGCTCCTTGCGCATCAGGTTCTGCCGCTTGGATTCCTCGGTCGCGGCGATCCGTTCCCGTTCGGCCCGGGCGAACACGTAGTCGCTGTAGCCGCCCTCGTACTCATGGACCGCACCGCGCTGGACGTCCCACATCCGCGTACAGACCTGGTCGAGGAACCACCGGTCGTGGGTGACGCAGACCAGCGCGGAGCGCCGGGCCCGCAGATGGCCGGCCAGCCAGGAGATGCCCTCGACGTCGAGGTGGTTGGTGGGCTCGTCCAGGACGATCAGGTCCTGGTCGGCGATCAGCAGCTTGGCCAGCGCGATCCGGCGCCGCTCGCCGCCGGAGAGCGGGGCGATGACGGTGTCGAGGCCCTGCGCGAAGCCGGGCAGGGAGAGCCCGCCGAACAGGCCGGTGAGCACATCGCGGATCTTGGCGCTGCCCGCCCACTCGTGGTCGGCGAGGTCGCCGATGACCTCGTGCCGGATGGTGGCCTCCGGGTCGAGGGAGTCGTGCTGGGTGAGGACGCCCAGGCGCAGCCCGCCGCTGTGGGTGACCCGGCCGGAGTCGGTCTCCTCCAGTTTGGAGAGCATCCGGATGAGGGTCGTCTTGCCGTCGCCGTTGCGGCCGACGACACCGATCCGGTCGCCCTCGGACACCCCGAGGGATACGCCGTCGAGCAGGGCACGGGTGCCGTACACCTTGCTGACCTGCTCGACATTGACCAGATTGACGGCCATTTCACTCCTGCGCCGGGGATCCCTGCATCGGGGATCGATCGAAACCAAGGGTAGTCGCCGCGGAGCGTGCGATAGCGTGCGGCAAACGATCAAGAGTGGGGGCGGGCTTCATGACGCGCACCGCGGTACGGGCACTGGTCCCGGCGGCTCTGGCGGCAGCGGTGCTGACCGGTTGTTCGGCGGCTGCGGACGGGGACGGGCCCCGGGACGCGAAGCCGGCGGCCACCACGTCGCCGTCCGGCGCGGACAAGGGTGCGGACACCGCGGGCAAGGCAGTGGCCAAGGGCGGCACCCTGGGCGGCCCCGGATCGCCCTGTGTCCTGCCGGTCAGCTTCGACCTCGCGGCGGACTGGAGGCCGAAGGCGGTCACGGTGGACCCGGACTCCGGCCCCGGCGAGGTGCTGGCGAAGCGGGGTCCGGTGACCCTGGTCTGCGAGATCGACGCGAAGCCCACCGGGAACATCGGCTACATGCGAGTATGGGCGGGGGACGCGGACGGCGGCACCCCG
>DATCWZ010000854.1:0-4255 GCA_036566065.1 Streptomyces sp.
CCCGCGCCTGCTGCTGCGCGGCCACCGCCTCCTCGTACGGGCCGACGAGCGGCGTTGTCGACGTGAGCACGAGGAAATGGCAGCCGTCCACATGGTAGGGCGACGTGGCGGCCTCGAAGTCGGCCAGGGTGGCCGCCGCCAGCTTGTCTACGGGCCCCATCACGGCCGGGTAGCCGTAGTCGCTGTTTGACCATCCCTTGCCGCGACGCGGTTTGATGCCCGGCTTGGCCTTCTTGAACGCGGCCGTGCCCGGCGGGCGGTGTGATTCGATGGCGTGGTACACGTTGTCGGGGGTGGCGGGCGTGAGCACCATCACGGCGTCGATGCTGGCGTACTCGCCTCGCCCCCGCTGGTAGGCGTAGATCACGCCCGGTTCGATGTCCTTCGCCTTCACTTCAGTCCTCCTCGGTGATGCCGAGCGCCTGACGCGCCCGGCCGATGATCTGGCTCATCGTCACTGTCCGGCGGGCCTCATAGCCCGGCCCGTCCGGGTCGTCGAGCTCGGCGACCCAGCGTGCGAACTCCTCCAGCCGCGCCACCCGTTCAAGGGTCACCGAGCGGCCCCGATCCACCGCCAGCGTGCCGTCGTACAGCGTCCTGTAGGGGATCAGCGTCCCCGGCGTTGCACCCTGGATGCGCTGAAGCAGCGCGCCCGTCAGCTTCGCCGGCTTCTGACAGCCGTCATCGTCCACGAGGGACGGTCCTGTGAGCCGCCACGAGGACGGGAACCCGGCGGTGTTCACGATGCGGATGGTGCCGCCCTCGTGGATCTCGATGACACTGTGTATGTCGCTCAAGAGGGATCTCCTTCGTCGATCGTCGGGGGTCTTGGTTGGTGCCCTCGCCGCGTTCCGAGCGGCAGCCCCGGGGCAAGATTCCGGAAGAGCGAGGGCTGGGGGTCAGTGGGTCCGATCGTGGGCATCCCACGCGGCCTTCCTGACGGCACGCAACCATTCGGCGACCTCCCGGCCGTCTCCGCCCGCCTCCAGCCGGCCGCACGCCTGCTCCACCGCCTCGCCGAGCGTGGAGATCAGGCGGGCGTCGGCGACGCGCTGTGCCTCGACGGCCTTCGCGTTGGCCACGGCCGCCCGCAACGCCTGCTCCTCGTGCTCGGCGTCACGCAGCAGCCCGGCGGCCGACAGTAGCCGCACCACGCCCAGGTCCCGGTCGTGGGCGTGCCACAGCACCCAGGCGCGTTCCCGGAGCACGTCCAGGGCCGCCTTCTCGGGCCGGGTGCGGTCGGCGTCTTCGCGGAGGATCGCCGCGGCCTTGCGGGCCGCTTCAGCGAGACCGGTCTGGTAAGTGTCCGTCATGGTAGGGGGTCTCCTCGTCGATTTCGGGTTGGGGGTTCTGCCCGCCCCGGGGGGCCGTATCGGGGCGGGCAGAACAGGGTCTAGGCGGGGATGGCGAGATACCGGGCGTGCAGCTCGGCGAACCCGGGGTCGGTGGGGTGCATGCCGAGGAGTTGGAAGTGCAGCCGCACCTTCTCCTCGGTGCCCCGCATGGTGGCCTGTCGGTCGAAGTTGCCGTCCCGGTTGAAGACGTTGATCCGCTGGACGCGGACGCCCGGGCGGACTCGCTCGGCGGGGATCTGCGGCTGGTGCGCGGCGCACATCAGCGAGTGCCCGTGCCGCATGTAGTGCTCGTGGTGCGCGGCTCGTGTCTGCGCCGTGTGTGCCTCGCCGGGGGGCTTGCCGCACACGTGGCACTTGTCGGCGGGGGGGACGGTCATCAGGTTCTCCAAGGTTGTGACGGTCGGGGGCGGGGGTGGCCCGGGGCTGGGTGCCCCGGGCCGGCGAGGTCAGATGCCGCGTGGGTGCAGGACCCGGAAGACGCCGATCTTCCCGTCCAGGTGCGCGGCGTACCGGCGGGCCTCCGGGAGCGAGCCGACGAACTCGACGCGCTCGCCGACGGCGGTGGTGACGATGCGGCGGATGCGGCGGCGGGCCTCGGCGGTGCGGGGGGTGGTCATGTTCGGTCTCCTCTGTTGCGCTGTTCTTATGCGCTACACGCTAGCGCAATGTCTAGCGTAGCGCAACAGGCTCGCGCTACATTGGTGCGCATGAGCGAGCATGATGAACTGCGAGAAGCGCTACAGGCGGCTACCCGCAAATACCGCCGCACCGAGAAGGCGCACGAGCAATCACGCCAGGAAGTCATCGCCGCGATCGTCGCCGCGCTCCGTGGCGGCGTCCGCCCTACCCACGTGGAAGACGACTCGCCGTTCAAAGGCGCGTACATCAGGCGCATCCGCGACGAGCACGCGATCCCCGCCTTCAAGAAGGGCGAGCCCCACGGCGCCCCGCCCGCCGGCACCTGACCGTCACCCACCGCCGCCCACCCCGGTCAGGTAGGCGGCCACCTGCCGCGTCTCCGTCTCGGCGGCAGCCGGCGTGTCGGCGACGACCAGCACCTCCGGCTGCCCGTCCCGCCCGTTCGGCACCGCACCCAGCCCCGCCTCGGCGAGTATGCCTGCCCACCTGGTCAGGTGCTGGGCGATCGCCGAGCGTACGGCGGGGCTTGGCATGGTTCGCCACATCCCGTCGGGCTCGCACGTGAGCAACAGGTGCGCGGCGGTCTCGGTGTTGCGGTGCAGCCGCCACCCGAAGTCGTCTGTGGCGTGCCCGTCTAGGGCCTGCTCGATCAGCGCGGCCAGGTCAGGCACGGCCGTCCTCCCGCTCGTGGGGGCTCGGCGGTGCCGCCCCTCAGCCGCTGGGCGCCTGTCGGAGTTTGATTCGATCATTTGGCTTTCAGTTCGGGGTATCTGCGAGGGCTGAGAGCGCCCCAGAAGTCCTCTACCCTCCCGGGCGCTCAGGCGTCGCGGGCGGCGCCCTCGTCCCGCATGTGGCGATCCTGGGTGGCCTCCGCAGCCTGTTTTGAGGTGACGTCGCCCGCTAGCTCGTCGGCCACCATGCGGCGGATTGCGTCCATGCCCTCAGCGAGAGACGCCGGGCGGACCTCCGCAGCCGTCAGCGCGGCGCCGATCCGCTCGCGGATCAGCCCGACGTACTCGGGCACCGGAAGCGGGTTCTCCCAACGAAGCGCGCCATGCTCACCCTCATCGGCGACGGCCAGCGCGGCTTCCACAGCGGCGAGCAGGCGCGGCACGTCCTCGGCGACCAGCCGGGCCGCCCCCGCCCTCAAGGCACGCGCCTCGGCCGGCGTGGGCGGCTCCTCGGACGGGCCGTACGTGCGGACCTGGGCGGTGTGAAGGTTTCGAACCTCGGCCAGGTATCTGGCGATGCGGTCGGGCACGGTCAATCTCCTCCGTCGATAAGATCTTGATCTTGGTCGAGTAGGTCTCCCTGCCCCGGCCCCGGAACACACACCCGGACCCGTGTCAGCCGCACCAGACGACGCCGAGACGGCATGATCCCCAGGTGCCTGCGGCAGTCGGGGCCGATGTGGAACCCGAGACTCACCGGGTCCGTGAGCGGGCGGTGGCAGCGGCGGCACACGTCAGGCCCGGCCCCGGCCTGCGGACGGGTGGGCTGGTCGTCGAGAGCGTCACCGAACAGAGGGATCACGGCGCCTTCCTCGTGCCAGGCCGCGGCCCCACACCATCGACACCTCAGCCCCCAGCAGTTCCCTCCGGCACGCCTGGACCTCCGGGGAATCCTTGGGTGGCGCCGGGGGGTGCGTCCAGCCGAGTAGGTCGTCCAGCCGCTCATCGTCGGGTACCAGCGACGCCAGCACCACGCACAGCGCCGCCATTTGCTGCCAGTCCAGTTCGGCCAGCAGCCCGCGGGCGGCCACCTCGTCCTGGTCGTGCACCTGCACCACCAGGTCCAGAGCCCGCGGCAGCAGTGACTCGGCGAGGGCGTCGAGTTCGGCGGCGGTCAAGACGTCTCGCTTTCAAGCTCGGCGGCACGGAGTTTCGCCGATGCGCCCGCGCATGCCTCACGCACGTCGGCGAGGGCCTCAGCGTGGCGTCGCGGGTCGGCACCGCGTACGCCGGCCGGTGTCCATGGGGGCGGGGCCTGCGCCGGTGTGGGGCGCCATCCCCGCAGACGCAGCCACCCCACGAACTCGCTGGCCAGCGGCTCAGGGTCGGGGCGGTCCTCCTCGTCGGCCTCGTCCCGCAGACGCACCCGGTCGGCGAGCGCGGCGACGACGGCCCGGACCTCCCGGTCCATCTCCGACATGCCGCTCACTCGGCCACCTGCTCGCCACGCATCACCAGCCGGGGGACGCCGTGGATCTCCACCCAGTCGGCGAGACCCGCCTTCACCAGCCGCCCCTCGTGGGCGGGTTC
>DATCWZ010000309.1:0-7420 GCA_036566065.1 Streptomyces sp.
TACGACTTCCTGACCGGCCGCGAGTTCGTCGTCGCCAACGCGGAACTGCACGGCCTCGGCGACGCGGCTGCGCACAAGGCGCTTGCCACGGTCCAGATGGAGTATGCGCAGGACCGCAAGATCTCGACGTACAGCAAGGGCATGCGCCAGCGCGTCAAGATGGCGTCCGCCCTGGTCCATGACCCGTCGGTGCTGCTGCTCGACGAGCCGTTCAACGGCATGGACCCGCGCCAGCGGATGCAGTTGATGGACCTGCTGCGGCGGATGGGCGACGAGGGCCGCACGGTCCTGTTCTCCTCGCACATCCTCGAAGAGGTCGAACAGCTCGCCTCGCACATCGAGGTGATCGTGGCCGGACGCCACGCCGCGTCCGGTGACTTCCGCAGGATCCGCCGGCTGATGACGAACCGGCCGCACCGCTATCTTGTCCGGTCCACGGACGACCGCGCCCTCGCCGCCGCGCTCATCGCCGACCCGTCGACGGCGGGCATCGAGGTCGATGTGAGCGAACACGCGCTGCGCGTCCAGGCCGTCGACTTCGATCGCTTCACCACGCTGCTGCCGAAGGTGGCACGCGAACAGGGCATCCGGCTGCTGACCGTTTCGCCGTCCGACGAGTCCCTCGAATCGGTCTTTTCCTATCTCGTAGCGGCCTGAGTAGTGGCCTGAAAGGAGCTGTGAAGCGTCATGTACGACCCCACAGTCGCCCGGCTCACCTACCGGGCCCTGCTCGGCCGACGCCGGGCCGCCATCCTGTTCGTCCTGCCCGTTCTCCTGGTGGCCATCGCCCTGGCGGTACGGGCATTCGCCGGGGCGGACGACCAGGTCGCCTCCGGTGTGCTGGGCGGATTCGCCATCGCCACCATGGTGCCGCTGATCGGTGTGATCGCGGGAACCGGGGCCATCGGGCCCGAGATCGACGACGGTTCGATCGTTTATTTGCTGGCCAAACCGGTGAAGCGGCCCACCATCATCTTCACCAAGCTGATCGTGTCCATCGGCGTGACGATGGTCTTCTCCGCCCTGCCGACGCTCATCGCGGGCTTCATCCTCAACGGCAACGGCCGGCAGATCGCGGTGGCGTACACGATCGCGGCACTGGTCGCCTCGATCGCGTACAGCGCGCTGTTCCTGCTGCTGGGTACGGTCAGCCGGCACGCGGTGGTCTTCGGACTGGTGTACGCACTGGTGTGGGAGGCACTGTTCGGCAGCCTGGTGCCGGGGGCCCGGACGCTGAGCGTGCAGCAGTGGTCCCTCGCCCTCGCCGAGAAGGTGGCCGGGGACTCCCTGGTCACCTCGGATGTCGGCCTGCCTCTCGCGACCGTACTGCTGGCCGGTGTCACCGTGGCGGCCACCTGGTACGCGGGTCAGAAGCTGCGTGCTCTGAAGCTCGCGAGCGAGGAGTGAGCGCTGGCCCGGCGGCCTGACGACATTCCGTGTGGTGCAACCCCCGTCCGATGGGCGGGGGTTGTCCTATGAGCGAACGGTGATACGCGTAACCGTACGGTTATCGGCTCGTTGTCAGGGTGCGAGGAGGCACCTGGAATCTGTGGCGTCGAGCTTTCGTGAAATCGGGGATAGCCGGCACCGGTGAGGCAACGCCGACCGGGCCGGTCATTGAGTGAGTGGCAAGAACGGGCTCAAGCTGCTGCGCGGCTCTGAGCTGCGGGTCTTCCATGGGGACATGTTGTCCCTATGGGGCGGTGAGGGAGGAGAAAGTTATCCACGGGCGGCTACTCAGCTCACGCTCTACACCCGTAGGACCGTGCTCAACATCGCTATGCTCCTTCGCGATAGTGACATCGCCAGGTGCGTGCGTACCTACCTCCTGGATGCCGAGAACGGCCTTCGCGAGTCGTATGTTTCGCTCGACCGTCGCGTCACCCGCATCGAGGGCTGCCTCGCAGGAGTCGGAACCGCGCTCCAGGAACTCGGGCCAGTGCTCGGCAGGATGTCGGAGCGGCTCGACACCCTCGACCGGAAGCTCGATGTCACGCAGCAGGTCGTCAGCGCCATGAGTGTCCGGCTGTCGGATGTCTCCCAGGACGTCGTCCGGCTCGGCGCGCGGATGGATGAAGTCGCCCGCAATGTGCAGGATCTGCGCCGCCGCAGGCGCGGCTGAAACAGATGAACCGATGAACCGTGAGCCGGCGCCCGGAAAATGAGTGGTCCCGGGCGCCGGTTCACGGCACAGTGGTGGCACGGGGCATGACAGGCCAAAGACCGGGAGAGGAGCGCGGCGATGACCGGGAGTCCGAGTCCGTCGAGTTCCCGACAGGGTGGTCCGCCGCCGGAACCGCAGTAGCCGCATCGGGCTACGCGCGGACCGCGCGCCGCAGGACCCCCGGGGTGGCCGTTCACGCGCATCGCGCGCGGCCACCTTCCCGGAGGATTGGCCGAGTGGTAAGGCAGCGGCTTGCTAAGCCGTCGTCGGGGCATCACCCCGCGCGCGTTCGATCCGCGCATCCTCCGCAGCAGCAACACACCACAAGGCACCAGGCCGCACGAGCAGCCGTGAAGCCGAGTGGCGGCCTGTGGATAACTTTTCTTCCCCGGTTGGCCCATAGCGACAGCATGTCGTCATGGAAGACCCGCAGGTGGCAAGGCGTTACGGACGAGCGGCCGTTCCGAGGAGCCGCTCCAGGACCAGCGCGATGCCGTCCTGCTCGTTCGACGCCGTGATCTCCTGGGCGACCGCCTTGAGAGCGTCGTGCGCGTTGGCCATGGCGACACCGTGTCGCGCCCATCCGAACATCGGGATGTCGTTCGGCATGTCGCCGAAGGCGAGGGTGTCGTCCGCCGTCACGCCCAGACGGCGCGCGGCCAGCGAAAGGCCCGTCGCCTTGCTCAGCCCCAGGGGAAGGATCTCCACGACACCCGGACCGGCCATGACCACGTCCACCAGGCCGCCGACGACCGCCCGCGCGGCCCCGGCCAGCGCGTCGTCGTCGAGCTCCGGATGCTGGATGTAGACCTTGTTCAGCGGGGCGGTCCACATCTCTGCGGGGTCGTTCACGAAGACCGCAGGCAGCGGCCCCCCCTGCACCCGGTAACCGGGTCCCACCAGCACTTCCCCGTCGAGCCCGTCACGGCTGGCGGCCAGCGCCAGCGGGCCGACCTCCGCCTCGATCTTGGACAGTGCGATGCCGGCGAGCTGCCGGTCGAGCGTCAGGGACGTCAGCAGCCTGCGCTCACCTGCGTGGTAGACCTGCGCGCCCTGACCGCAGACCGCGAGGCCGTCGTAGCCCAGGTCGTCCAGGATGTGCCGGGTCCACGGGACGGCCCGCCCCGTGACGATGATGTGCGCCGCACCGGCCGCGGCAGCCGCGGCCAGTGCGTTCCGCGTGCGCTCGGAGACCGTGCCGTCGTCACGCAGCAGCGTGCCGTCAAGATCGGTCGCGACGAGCTTGTACGGGAAGGTCACTTGGAGACCGGCTCCAGCACCTCTCGCCCGCCCAGATACGGCCGGAGCACCTCGGGCACTCGTACCGAACCGTCCGCCAACTGGTGGTTCTCCAGAATCGCCACGATCGTGCGCGGTACGGCGCAGAGCGTGCCGTTCAGCGTGGCCAGCGGCTGGACCTTCTTGCCGTCCCGCATCCGGACGGCGAGGCGGCGTGCCTGGAAGCCGTCGCAGTTCGATGTCGAGGTCAGCTCGCGGTACTTGCCCTGCGTCGGGATCCACGCCTCGCAGTCGAACTTCCGGGACGCGGAGGCGCCCAGGTCGCCCGAGGCGACGTCGATCACCTGGAAGGGCAGCTCAAGGCTGGTGAGCCACTGCTTCTCCCAGTCGAGCAGCCTGCGGTGCTCGGTCTCGGCGTCCGCCGGGTCGACGTACGAGAACATCTCGACCTTGTCGAACTGGTGGACGCGGAAGATGCCCCGGGTGTCCTTGCCGTACGTACCCGCCTCCCGGCGGAAGCACGGGGAGAATCCCGCGTACCGCAGGGGCAGCTTGTCGGCCTCGATGATCTCGTCCATGTGGTACGCGGCGAGCGGGACCTCGGAGGTACCGACCAGGTAGAAGTCGTCCTTCTCCAGGTGGTAGACGTCCGCGGCGGCCTGGCCGAGGAAGCCGGTCCCCTCCATGGCGCGCGGCCGGACCAGCGCCGGAGTCAGCATCGGGACGAACCCGGCCTCGGTGGCCTGCGCGATAGCGGCGTTGACCAGAGCCAGCTCCAGCAGGGCGCCGACACCCGTCAGATAGTAGAAGCGCGATCCGGACACCTTGGCCCCGCGCTCCACGTCGATGGCGCCGAGCGCCTCGCCGAGCTCCAGGTGGTCCTTGGGCTCGAAGCCCTCCGCGCCGAAGTCGCGGATGGTGCCGTGCGTTTCGAGGACGACGAAGTCCTCCTCGCCGCCGATCGGCACATCTTCGTGCACGACGTTGCCGAGTTGGAGCAGCAGTCGCTTGGCGTCCACGTCGGCCTCGTTCTGCGCCGTGTCAGCCGCCTTGACCTCGGCCTTCAACTGGTCGGCCTTCTTGAGCAGCTCTGCGCGCTCCTCGGGCGATGCCTTGGGGATCAGCTTGCCGAGCGACTTCTGCTCGGAACGGAGTTCATCGAAACGGATACCGGACGACCTGCGCAGCTCGTCGGCGGAGAGCACGGCGTCGACGAGTGCGACGTCCTCTCCACGGGCGCGCTGGGAGGCGCGAACACGGTCGGGGTCCTCACGGAGCAGGCGAAGGTCAATCACCCCACAAGGCTACCGGTGCGCGCTTCCCCTGCTCGAACCGATATCGGCACGCGTGTCACTTTGCCCTAATTGCCGGTATTGGTGTCCTGGGGAAATCGCGTCATGATCACGAATACGGCTCGGGATAATGGGCGTGACCGGGGAGGAAACGGTACAAAGGGCTCGGGTGTGCGGCTCATCGCCACTGCGCCGGGCGGGAGTTGGGTGGCAGGTTGAGGGTCGCCTTGTCCACAGGTGTGCGCGAGTCGATTTAGTTATCCACAGGCTGTGAAGAAGATCTGTGGACGCCGGAAGAGATCCTTCCGAAAGCCGCATTAATGATCATGGATTTCTCGTCCCGGGCCAGCTCAGCCACTCAATCGGGTGGGAATTCCTCGCTCTAAAGAGTTGATCAACGGAATTGAGGTGACACCGGTTGACGTGCGGGCTTGTGGGTCAATGTGGGACTACTGGGGGGATTTGTCGACCATGTCGCGTTACCGTATCGACTTGTCCCCAGGTCGAGAAGCCAGCCTGTGGATAACTTTGCGAGTGCATGAAAATCTACTGGTAACACCGGCGAGCGGGTCAGGGCCGACCGTCCTGGCTGTGTGCCAGCCAGTCGGACGCCTCCGCGAAGTCCGCGTCGGAGGTTCCCGTCCGCAGCGGACGTACCTCTTCGGGAGACACCCCCGCTCGCGGGTACGACCCGAGGAACCGGACGTTCGGGCAGATCCGCTTCAGCCCCATCAGGGCCTCCCCGACCCGCCGGTCGGCGATATGCCCTTCGGCGTCCACGGCGAAGCAGTAGTTCCCGATCCCCTCCCCGGTCGGCCGCGACTGGATCAGCATGAGGTTCACCCCGCGCACCGCGAACTCCTGGAGCAGTTCGAGCAGGGCCCCCGGGTGGTCGTCGCCGAGCCAGATGACCACGGAGGTCTTGTCGGCCCCGGTGGGAGCCGACGGCCGGGCCGGGCGGCCCACGAGCACGAAGCGCGTCTGCGCGTTCTCCGCGTCATGGATCTCCGTCACCAGCGGTTCCAGGCCGTACCTCGCCGCCGCGAACTCTCCCGCGAAGGCGGCGTCGTAACGCCCTTCCTGGACCAGACGCGCACCGTCCGCGTTGGAGGCGGCCGATTCCCAGGTCGCCTTCGGCAGATGAGCCGCCATCCAGTTGCGTACCTGCGGCTGCGCGGCCGGGTGCGCGGTGACCGTCTTGATGTCCGACAGTTTCGTCCCGGGGCGCACGAGCAGCGCGAAGGTGATCGAGAGCAGCACCTCGCGGTAGATCATCAGCGGTTCGCCGGTGGTCAGCTCGTCGATCGTCGCGGTGATCCCGCCCTCGACGGAGTTCTCGATGGGGACCAGTGCCGCCGCCGCCTCCCCGTGGCGTACCGCGTCAAGCGCTGCCGGTACGGAGACCATCGGGACGAGTTCCCGGGTGGCGGCTTCCGGGAGGGAGCGGAGGGCGACCTCGGTAAATGTGCCTTCGGGGCCGAGATAGGCGTAGCGCGTGGCTGACATACGGTCACCCTAATCCGCCGTGCGCGGGGCTCCGTGCGCAAGGCTCCGTACGGCCTCATGACTCAAGCAGTCGCTGCCCCACGTACTCGCCGGCGGCCGCTCCGCCCGGCACCGCGTACACACCGCTCGCCTCGTGCCGGAGGAATGGGGAGAGAGCGTCCCCGCGGTCGAGCTTGCGCTGCACCGGCACGAAGCCTCTGTACGGGTCGGCCTGCCAGCAGATGAAGAGCAGCCCGGCATCCGGGGTGCCGTCGGCGGAGATGCCGTCGTGGTACGAGAACGGGCGCCGCAGCAGCGCGGCTCCGCCGTTCTTCTCGGGGGAGGAGATACGGGCGTGCGCGTTGTCGGGGACCAGCAGTCTGCCGTCGGGGCCCGCCTTCTCCAGGTCCATCGGGGTGGTCTCGGTGCCACCGCTGAGCGGGGCTCCGTCGGACTTGCGGCGCCCGATGACCCGCTCCTGCCGGTCGACCGACAGCTTCTCCCAGTCGTCCAGCAGCATCCTGATCCGCCGTACGACGGCATACGAGCCGTTGGCCAGCCAGTCGTCCGTAGCCGATGAGCCGCCCTCGGGCACGAACACCCGCCGGTCGAAGTCGCTCTCACCCGGCTTCGGGTTGCCTGTGCCGTCGATCTGGCCCATCAGATTGCGGGCGGTCATCGGCCGGGCCGTGGCGCCCGGGCTGCGGTTGAAGCCGTTCATCTGCCAGCGCACCCCGGCGGCCGCGCCGGCCTCCTTCTGAATGGCGCGCAACGCGTGAAAGGCGACGAGGGCGTCATCGGCGCCGATCTGCACCCAGAGGTCACCGTTGGAGCGCTTGACGTCGAGACGGTCCGAGGAGAACGGCGGCAGCGGGTCCAGTCCGGCGGGCCGGCGGCTGACCAGGCCTGTGCGTTCGAAGAAGGTCCGGCCGAACCCGAAGGTGACCGTCAGTGAGGACGGGCCCGCGTCCAGCGCGATCCCCGTGTCATGCCCTGCACCGTCGTCACCGTCCGCCGACGGGCGGCCTGCCATCAGGCGCTCGGCCACGGCCGACCAGCGCCGCATCAGGGCGGCGGCCTCCTTGCGTCCGGCTCCGGGCACGAGGTCGAAGGCGATGAGATGACCGCGGGCCTGAAGCGGATTGGTGATCCCCGGTTGATGTTTCCCGTGAAACATTGCCGCCGTCGAGCCGACGGTGGTCAGGCGGGTGGGCTGGTCCGGGCGGGTGGCGGCATAACC
>DATCWZ010000245.1:0-6136 GCA_036566065.1 Streptomyces sp.
CGGCCGTACCCGCGAGGACGGCGCCCACGCAGCCCAGGAACTGTTGCTCCGTACGCGGGGCCAGGAAGGCGATACGGGACAGCTCCAGACGCTCGCCCGCGATGGTCAGCACAAGGAAGCCGGCCAGCCAGGGAAGCAGCCGGGGAATATCCAGCCCCGCCGCCCAGAGCAATGCGGCACCGAGCGCGGACACCGCGCCCGCGGCCTGGGTGAGCAGAGCGGCGCTTGGCTGTCGGCGCCAGAAGTGTGCATAGAGCACGAGGAGCGCCGCGGTGCCCCCGACGAACAGCAGTTGTCCGGCGACCGGTGTGACGGGGGTGACCAGCAGGACGGCGCCCCCGCCCAGCAGGGCGGGGGAGAGGTGGGCCCAGCGGCTGCGCAGCGCGACGGAACGCTCCAGCGCGATCAGCGTTCCGGCGAAGCCGAGCACCATCAGCATCCCGTGGACCTCGGGCAGCCGCTCGGCGGTCACAGGACTCGGCAGACCTAGCAGCATCAGGGCGGCGTCGAGACCGGCGAGCAGGGAGAACGCGGCAGGCAGCATCAGCGCCGCACGGTAGGCGGGTGGCCGCCGGGCGCCGGCCGTCGCGGTCACCGGTGCTCCCCGGCGGTACGGGGCCGGAGGCCGGTGGTCGTTCCTGCCGTCCCGCTGGTTTCGGTATCCGCTTCGGTGCTGCCGGCGGACCCGGTCGGCGCGGCGGCCAGTGGCCCCTCGCCAGGCTCCGCGTCGAGCCGCAGCATGCAGGCGCCCGGCTCTGCGAACGGCTGCAGAACCACGCGTTCCGCCTCGCCTCCCAGTGCGGCCATACCGGCCACGACCAGCCCGGCGTGAACCGCGCAGATCACCCCGGGATACTCACGGGCGAGCTCGATGAACGGGCATCTCGGGAGCCGGGCACGCCGTGACTCCTCGTCCGTCTCGTAGGCGAAGCCGATCTCGTCCAGGAGCACGAGCACGCGGGCCCGCGCCTCCTGAGGACTCCCGGCCGGCTCCTGGCCCGATACCAGGGCACGCCCCCACTCCTGGCCCGCGGCCAGCGCGACACGCCGCGGGTCGGAACTGCTCCGTGCGATCTGCCCGGTCAGTACCGCCGCCAGCCCCGCGTACTCACGAGCGGGTGACTGCTGGGGAGGCACGGCACGGTAGCGGTAGGCAGGCCGGCCCCGGCCTGCCGCAGGGGTCCGCTCCCGTACTGCCAGGCCGGCACCGACCAGGGCGTCCAGGTGTTCCCGGACCGTGTTGACATGCAGCCGGCACGCCTGGGCCAGCGCCGCCGCGGTCACGGGCCGCGACCGGCCGCGCAACTGCTGTGCGACGGCCAGCCGTTGCCGGGAGAGGGCAGGCCGTTCGTTGTGCGACTCTCCGGGCGCGGGTCCCTGATTATTTTCTACGGACATGTCCGTAGTATATTGACGGCAGCGGCCAGGTCGAGCCCGGCCTGCCATGAAGCGATGGAGATACCACACCCCATGAGCTCTCTCACCCTCGCCTCGACACCCGAGGACGCGGCAGCCGTCGAGGCTGTCGAAGCACATCACACACAACTGGCGGGAGAACTGGCGGGCCGCGTCACCCTGCTGCTCGACGCCGCCGACCGTAACCCTGGCACTGCCGACGGCATTCGCGCCGGCCTGGTGACCTTCTGCGACGACGAACTGCTCCCGCACGCCGCCGCCGAGGAGAAAGCCCTCTACCCCGCCGCGCACGGCACCACCGAGGCACGGCTGCTCGTCGACGGCATGCTCGCCGAGCACCGTCGGCTCGTATCCCTCGTCGAGGCGCTGCGCTCTGCCCCGTCCTCCGTCCGCGCGGCGGCCGAGGCCCGCGCCCTCCAGGTGCTGTTCGAGGAGCATCTGGAGAAGGAGAACACTCTCGTGCTGCCCCTGCTCGCCGCGGCCACCAATGTCTCACTGGCGGAACTGCTCGCCGGAATGCATGAGTTGCTCGGTGGTCACGGACACGGACACGACTCCGAGGCGGGCGACTGCGGCGGAACGTGCGCCTGCGGTGGCTCCGACCAGGCAGACATTCCGGTCCTTGATGTCCGCGAGGTGCCTCACTCGATTCGTCACGCCACGGTCTTCGGTGCCCTGGACGCCATCGCCCCGGGAGGCGCCATGATGCTGGTGGCGCCGCACGACCCGCTGCCGCTTCTCGCCCAGATCGAGGGCCGCAACCCCGGCGTGTTCTCGGTGGAGTACGCCGAGCGGGGCCCCGAGGCCTGGCGGCTGCAGTTGACACACCGCTGACCGGCACCGGCACCGGCAGGCATCCGAATCGCCTGCCGGTGCCGGCGTTTTACCCGAGGAGGGCCGA
Organism: Streptomyces sp.; assembly: GCA_036566065.1. Taxonomy (GTDB): domain Bacteria; phylum Actinomycetota; class Actinomycetes; order Streptomycetales; family Streptomycetaceae; genus Streptomyces. The sequence continues at coordinate 2,318 of DATCWZ010000245.1, forward strand.
AGAGCCCTGCCGTCGGGACCATTGCCCCGCCCCCGGCCGGACATCCGCGTGAAGAATCGGGTCGATGTCCGTCCGCCCTCGCCTAGGGGCGGGATTCCGAGGAGCACACGTGGTCACCCTCTCTCCGACCGGCGGTCCCGCCGCCACGCAGCCCCCGTTGTCCGGTGACGGTTCCGGGTTCCGCTCCCGCCACGTACGGTGGAACCTCGTCGTCGTCGGCTGGCTGACTGCGGCCATGTCGGCGGCAGCGTTCGGACAGAGCTTCCCGGCGGCGCAGTGGCTGGCTCTGCACATGTTCCTGCTCGGAGCGGTCACCAACTCCATCGTGCTGTGGAGCGAGCACTTCGCCGTCGCCCTGCTGCATGCCCCGCACCCCGACTCCCGCTGGAGTGACGGCCGGCTGGCGGGACTGAACCTCTCCGTGATCGCGGTCATCAGTGGTACGTGGGCCGACGACCCGGCCCTGACGGGCATCGGCGCCGTCGGTGTGGCCGCGGTGGTGGTCGCGCATTGCGTCGTACTGACGCGGATGGCCAGAGGCCTGCTCGGCGGCCGGCTCGCACCGATCACCCTCTACTATCGGGCGGCCACGCTGACCCTGGCCGTGGGCGCGGTACTCGGCGGCCTGTTGACCACCCGGTGGGGGGCCGGCCAGCACACCGCGCTGCTGCTCGCCCACATCCACGTCAATCTGCTGGGCTGGGTGGGACTGCCGGTCCTGGGGACGCTGTTCATGCTCTGGCCGACCGTACTCGCCGTACGGATGGAGGACCGCACCGTACGCGTGGCCCGCCGCTGCCTGTGGCTGCTGCTGTCCGGGCTGACGCTCAACGTGGCGGGACTGCTGGCAAGCCTGCGCCTGGTGGCCGCGGCCGGGCTGGTCCTCTACGCCGCGGGCGTCGTCGGCGCGGTCGTCCTGTTCGCCGGCACCGCACGCCGCCGCGCCCCGCACTCACCGTCCGCCTGGATGATCGCCGCGGCCACCAGCTGGTTCGTCGTGGCCCTTCTTACGGACCTCGCCCTGCTGCTGAGCCGTTCCACGGACGCCCTGCGCGGCGACCTGCAGCCTGTGATCCGGATCCTGCTGGTCGGTTTCGTGAGCCAGGTGCTGCTCGGCGCCCTGACCTACCTGCTGCCCGTGGTGCTCGGCCGGGGCCGGGGCGGCAGGCGCGCCGCTGTTACGACGACACTGGAGAAGGCGTGGCGTGCGCGCATGGCCGCGCTGAACCTCGCGGTGCCCCTGCTGGCGCTGCCGCTGCCCGCTCCGGCAGACACCGCGGGATGGATCCTGGCGGCGGCGGCCGTCGCCGCCTTTGTCCTGCTGTGCACGGTGGTCCTGGTCCGCCAGATCAGGACGGGTGCGAAGAGTGAGAACAACGGCGAGGACAAGGACGAGGGTCCTTCGAACCGGGCACCGCTGCTCGGTACCGCGGCAGGAGTCATGCTGACCGTGCTGGCGGTCGTGCTGGCCACCACATCGGGCGGCGGTCCCTCCTCCGATGCGGGGCAGACGCGGACGGCTGCCTCCGGCACCCGCACCGTACAGGTGGTCCTCTCCGACATGCGTGTCAGCCCCGCGACCCTGCACGTCCCGGCCGGTACCCGGCTCGTGCTCGAGGTCACCAACCGGGACGGCATGCGTCACGATCTGCGGGTTCAGGACGGGCCCCGGACTCCCTTGCTCTCCAAGGGCGGCAGTGCCCGGCTGGATGTCGGCAGCGTCACGGCCGACCGGGATGCGTGGTGCACGGTGCCCGGTCACCGGGCCGCGGGCATGAGCATGCGCATCATCGCCGACGCGGCCGGAACCGGCAGCGCCAAGAAGTCCGGCGACGATGCGGTCACCTCGGATCACGCCTCCGGTCATGACACCTCCGTGACGCATGAGGCAGCCGGTTTCTCCCCCGGGTGGAAGCCCCGTTCGGCGGTTCTGCCCCCGGCAGACGGCGAGCGGCTGCACAAGGTGCGCCTGAACGCGGTCGAGAAGGTCGTCGAAGTGGCTCCGGGTGTACGCCAGCGCATGTGGACCTTCGGCGGCACCGCGCCGGGCCCCGTGCTCCGGGGGAAGGTCGGCGACACGTTCGAGATCACGCTGACCAACGACACCGACATGGGACACGGCATCGACTTCCATTCCGGAGCCCTCGCCCCCGACCGCGCCATGCGCACCATCAAGCCGGGCGAGGAACTCGTGTACCGCTTTCGCGCGGAGCACGCCGGCGCTTGGCTGTACCACTGCAGTACGGCGCCGATGCTGCAGCACATGGGCAACGGCATGTACGGCGCTGTCGTGATCGACCCGCCCGGACTGCCCCGGGTCGACCGGGAGTATCTCCTGGTCGGCTCCCAGTTGTATCTGGGTACGCCGGGCAGCGAGGCACAGGTCGCCAAGATGCGTGGCGGCGACCCGGACGCCTGGGTGTTCAACGGCGTGGCCGACCAGTACACCGAAGCACCCCTGAGCGTCCGGCCCGGCGAGCGCACCAGGTTCTGGGTCGTCGCAGCGGGTCCCAGCGACGGGATCGCCTTCCATGTCGTCGGCACGGTCTTCGACACGGTGTACAAGGAGGGCGCCTACACGCTGCGGCCGGACGACGGCGGCCGGGGAGGTTCCCAGGTGCTCGGCCTGGATCCCGCCCAGGGGGGTTTCGTCGAGACCCGCTTCCCGGAGCCCGGGCACTACTCCTTCGTCGACCATGACATGCGTCACGCGGAGGCGGGCGCGCACGGGACAGTGCTGGTGAAGCGATGAACGGGATAGGCATCTGGTCGCTCGTACGTTTCGCCCATGTCACGGGTGCCGCCCTGTGGGTCGGCGGGCAGCTCGCGCTGTCCCTGGTGGTTCTGCCGCTGGCCCGGCATCTGCTGGACGCACAAGCACGGGGCCGGTTCGCCCGGGAGGCCGGCCGCCGGTTCGGGATGCTCACCGGAGCGGTGTTCCTGCCGGTACAGCTCGCCACGGGGGTAGCGATGGCCTGGCACCTCGGGGTGACGTGGGAATCACTGACGGGGCCCGGCTACGGACGTATCCTCGCCGCCAAACTGATCCTGTTCACCGCGGTGATGGCCGCCGCCGCCGTGCACGGCTGGGCGCACACCCATGGCCGTTCCGAACTGGCCCGTGCCCTCGCCGTCACCTCCCTGGTCGGTTCCCTGGGCGTGATTCTGCTGGCCGCCGCGCTGCCCGGCACCTGAGCGTGACCGGTTCCCGGTCGCGGCACCGCGCCCGGAACGGGTGTGCCTGTTCGTGTGTCGGCTGTGTGTGCGGGGAGCGCTTCCGGAAAGCGCTCCCGCATATTCGGCCGCACGTACGGACGGCCATACCAGAGCGGGACGAATGGCGGGCAAGTTCGACAACAGCCCATCACGCATGCTCGGTTGACGACTACCGTGTGTGGCCGGTGATCAACAATGGGCTCCTGTCTTCCGGGTCTGCTCAGACGTTGGTCCCGGCCTGACCGACCACCGTAGGTGTCACCGCATGGATGTGAATTCCAGGTGCCCCACGTACCGAGGACGCCGATGTCTCAACTTCGCGCACCCACCGCGCGACCGGAACGACGCGAGGGCGGGCGGCACGGCCGCCCGGGGGCCCGTTCGCACTCGGCCGTGAACCGGCCGCGTGCGGCACAGTCGCCTCCCGATCCCCGTATACGCCCACAGGTACTGCGCATCGCGCTGCTGCCGACGATTGCCGCGGTGCTGAGCGGCGCCGCGGCGGTCATCTTCACAGTCCGCTCCTCCGGCGCCCGGCCCACTGCCAGCCTCCTGGCGGCACTCGGCGGGTCCGCCGCGCTCGCCGTCGCCGCGGTGGCGGCG
>DATCWZ010000242.1:0-4037 GCA_036566065.1 Streptomyces sp.
CGCCGTACCCCCGCACCACCCCTCCCCTGCGCAGGCCCGCAGAGCGGCGCACGCCCCCGGAGCAGCGCAGGGCGCCGGAGCTGCGCAGGACCGGTGAGCAACGCAGGGCTCCGGCGCCGCGCAGGGCCGGGGACCGTACCAGGCCCGTCCGTACCCGCAAGCGGAACGCACGGCCCCGCTGGGGCATGCGGGTGGCGACGGGGCTCTCCGTACTGGTGCTCGGGGCCGGCGGAATCGGCCACGCGGTCGTGAGCAACCTGGAGACGGGCATCGGCCGCATCGACCTGTTCAAGGACATGAAGAACCGTCCCGCGGGCGGCCACGGCATGAATCTGCTGCTCGTGGGAACGGACGGCCGGGAGACCATCACGCGGGCCGAGAAGAAAAAGTACCGGCTGGGCGGCGCGCCCTGCCACTGCACCGACACCCTCATGCTCGTGCACCTCTCTGCGGACCGGGAGCGCGCCAGCGTGGTCAGCCTGCCGAGGGACAGTTACGCGGAGATCCCCGAGCACAAGAACCGGGCCACCGGCAGGCAGCACCCCGCCCACGCGGTGAAGCTGAACGCCGCCTATGCGGAGGGCGGGCCGCGGTTGACGGTGCGGACCGTCGAACAGATGACCGGCGTCAAGGTCGACCACTATCTGGAGATCGACTTCACCGGCTTCATGAAAACCGTCGACGCCCTGGGCGGGGTGACGATCTGCACCCCCAAGCCGCTCAAGGACTCCTACACGGGGCTGAACCTCTCACCAGGGACCCACAGGCTGGACGGCGGGCAGGCCCTGCAGTACGTACGCTCCCGGCACCTCGACGGGGCCGCCGACTTGAGCCGGATGCGGCGCCAGCAGCGGTTCATGGCCTCGCTGATCAAGCGGACCACCAGCAGCGGTCTGCTGATGAACCCCGTGAAGCTCCAGCGGGTCACCGCGTCGATGCTCAAGGCCGTCCGGGCCGACAAGGACTTCGGTACGGAGCAGATGCTGGCCCTCGGCAGGGCGATGCGCGACTTCGGGCCCGCCTCGTCGGAATTCGCCTCCGTACCGATCAAGGAGAACGCCTACCAGGTCAAGGGCATCGGCTCGACGGTGAAATGGGACACGACGAAGGCGAAGAAGCTGTTCCGCACCCTGCGCGAGGACAAGCCGCTGGCCCCCCGGAAGGACGATCGGCCGGGGGTGACACGCGTCGATGTGGCGCCGCAGCAGATCCGGGTACAGGTCTACAACGGGACCCCGAAGGACGGCCTCGGCCAGGACCTGGACGCGGCACTGCGCCGCACGGGCTTCAACACCACGCGCGCCCCGCTCACCGGCGGTCCGCGCGATGTGCGGCGGACACTGGTTACCTACGACCCCCGCTGGGACCGCTCGGCGAAGGCCCTGGCCACCGCACTGCCGGGCAGCGAACTCCGGGCGGTACGGGGACAGGGCGCGACGATGCGGGTGATCGCGGGCTCGGACTCGGGCACGGTACGGCCGGTGAAGGCGCGGAACCCGGGGCCGGGCGAGTTCGACGCGATGAGGGGCGACCAGGCGGTGTGCCCGCAACACGCGTGATGCCCGTGGTGCCTCAGTCGTCGAAGCCCTCGGCCGCGCGCTTCTCCCGCAGCTCCTTGATCGCGCGCCGGCGTGCGAGCCGGTGCGTACGCCGGATCTGCGCCTCCTGGTAGCGCCGCTTGTCCCGCTCGGTCTCCGGGACGACCCGCGGTACGGGGCGGGGCTTGCCGTCCGCGTCGACGGCGGCGAACACCAGATACGCGGTACCGACCTGCTGGGCCGGGGTGGATTCGTTCCACCGCTCGGCCATCACGCGGACGCCGACCTCCATCGAGGAGCGCCCAGTCCAGTTGACCTGCGCACGAACGTGAACAAGATCACCCACGCGGACCGGCTCCAGGAAGACCATCTCGTCCATCGACGCGGTCACAGCGGGCCCGCCGGAGTGCCTCCCGGCCACGGCACCGGCCGCGTCATCGACGAGTTTCATGATCACGCCGCCGTGCACCGTACCCAGGAGATTGGTGTCATTGCCGGTCATGATGTGGCTGAGGGTGGTCCGGGAGGCCGAGGTGGGCTTCGCCGGGATCTCGTCCTCCGAGAGCTGGGCCTGATCTGTCATACCGTCCACCTTATGCGGGGTCTTGCACCCGACCGGCTCACCGGCACATTGCATCAGCTTGGCAACAGCCCTGATCCGATCTCCGGTACACCCTGTGAGAGCCGCGGTCGGTGACGGCACACTGGAGCGCATGAGTGATTGGCCCGATGGGCGGACCGGCGGACCCGGCGAGCGATACGGACAGGGCAGCGCGAGCCCGCGGCCCGAGGGCGCCCGGTCGATGCCGCACGTCAGGCGTCCCCCGGCCGCGCCGCAGTCCCCGCCCCGGATTCCGCAGCAGCCGGGCTACGACGACGGCTACAACACGGGCCAGGTCTACGGCGCCGGAGCCAACAGCGGCCGCGGCGGCGGATACGGCGGCAGCGACAGCGGCTACGTACAGGGCAGGCCCGCCCCCAACTGGGGCCGCCGCCTGAAGGTGGGATCGCTCACCTTGGTGATCGTCCTGCTCGTCGTGACCGTCGGTACATACTTCTGGGCCGATTCCAAGCTCAAGCGCGAGGTCGACCTCTCCAAGGTCATCGACCGGCCGAGCGAGGGCGACGGCACGAACTATCTGATCGTCGGCTCCGACAGCCGCGAGGGCATGACCGCCGCGGACAAGAAGAAGCTGCATACGGGCTCCGCCGAGGGCAAGCGGACCGACTCGATGATGATCCTGCACGACGGCTCCAACGGCCCGACGCTGATCTCCCTGCCGCGCGACTCCAATGTGGAGATCCCCACGTTCGTCGGCTCGGAGTCCGGCAAGACCTTCAAGGGCACCGGCCGGACCACCAAGCTGAACGCCGCGTACGCCGAGGACGGCCCGGAACTGCTGGTCCGCACGGTCGAGTTCAACACCGGCCTGCGCATCGACCACTACGTCGAGATCGGGTTCGGCGGCTTCGCCCAGATCGTGGACGCGATCGGCGGGGTCGAACTCGACATCCCCAAGGCATTCAAGGACAAGAACTCCGGCGCCGACTTCCAGGCCGGCAAGCAGACCCTGAACGGCGAGCAGGCCCTCGCCTTCGTCCGCACCCGGCACGCGTTCGCGGGCAGCGACCTGGACCGTACGAAGAACCAGCAGAAGTTCCTGGCAGCCCTCGCCTCACAGACGGCGACCCCGTCCACGATCCTCAACCCGTTCAAGCTCTACCCGACGATGGGCGCGGGCCTGGACACCCTGGTCGTCGACAAGGACATGTCGCTGTGGTCCCTGGGCCAGATGTTCTTCGCGCTGAAGGGCGTCACAGGGGGCGACGGCACGTCGATGAACATGCCGATCTCGGGCAGCGTGCACGGCAACCTGGTCTGGGACAAGCCCAAGGTCAAGCAGCTCGTGGAGCAACTGAAGAACGACGAGAAGGTCACAGTCAAGGGCAACTGACGCCCACTCACCACCCATCCACCGAAGCGGGCCCGGACAACACACCGTCCGGGCCCGCTTCGTGGATCCGTGCAGATGAATGCCGGTCACGGCCGGGGCGTCCTCATCACTCGCATGGGTGACATATGCCAATTGGGCTGGATTTATGACTGGTTGATCGGCATATGCTCATCCGCACCGCGGCCCTGCCCCGACCCGCACCACCAGAACGGACGTCCATGGTCAGCTCGCCCCACGAGGCAATGCACCGCATCTTCCAGGAATTCCCCAGCCTCTTCTCCGGCCTCACCGACATCCTCGGCATCGAGGTCGGCCCCTACTCCACGGCCGAGGTCATGCCCACCGACCTCACCGAGAGCCAGCCGCTGGAACGCCGCGTCGACACCCTCCTGCGCATCGAGCCGGAGGACAGCGAGCCCCTGCTCCTCGCCATCGAGGCCCAGGGCAAGAAGGACCCCGACAAGCCCGCCACCTGGGGCTACTACTACATGCACTTACTCAACAAGTACCGCATGCAGACCCTGCTGCTGATCGTCTGTCAGAA
>DATCWZ010000583.1:0-2725 GCA_036566065.1 Streptomyces sp.
CCGCCCGCACCCGCCGCCGCACCCTGCTCGTCTGGGCCGAGGCCGTGCCCGGCTTCCCCGCGGCCGGCTTCCCCGTGGCCGGGCCGCACTACGTCCGCGTGGACTCCGCCGAGCACTTCCGCGGCGAACTCCTCGCCCTCCAGGACCAGGCGTCCGCCGTGCTCGACCTGCTCGGGGCCAACCGACTGGACCGCGAGGAGCTCACCGAACTCCCCGGCAGCGCCCAGCTCGCCTTCCTGCACACCTTGTGCCACACGGCCCCGGCGGAATACGACATCCTCGTCGTCGACCTGCCGCCGCTGCCCGAGGCCCTCGCGCTGCTCGCCCTGCCCGAACAACTGCGCCGCTATCTGCGCCGCCTCCTGCCCGGCGAACGCCAGGCGGCGCGCGCTCTGCGCCCCGTACTCGCGCAGCTCGCCGGTGTGCCCATGCCCGCCCAGTGGCTGTACGAGGCCGCCGCCCGCAAGGACGCCGAACTGGCCACCGTCCAGGCCCTGTTCGAGGACCGCGCCACCACCGTACGGCTCGTCGCCGAACCCGGTCCCGCGGCGGATGACGCGCTGGCCGCCGCCCGCGCCGGGCTGGCCCTGTACGGACACCGCGTCGACGCCCTCGTCGCCAACCGGGTCCTGCCCCGGCACTCCGCCGACCGGTGGTTCGCGGACCTCGCCGCCCAGCAGGAGAAGTCCCTGGACCACTGGCGCAAGGAATGGGCCCCGGCGACCGCCCTGCACGAGGTGGCCCACCTGGGGCGCGACCCCAGGAGCACCGACGACCTCGGCCTGCTCGCCCCACCCGGCGTACCGGACGAGGACGGTCAGGCCCCCGGCCGGGCGGACGACCCCTGGTGGGCCGAGGACGCCCGCGACCCCGACGGCGTCCTGCAGTGGTGCCTGCCGCTGCCCGGCGCCGTCAAGAAGGACCTCGGGCTGGTCCGCAGGGGCGACGAACTCATCGTCACCGTCGGCCCGTTCCACCGGACCGTGCGCCTGGAGTCCGCGCTGCGCCGCTGCACCGTCTCCGGCGCGGCGCTCACGGACGGGGTGCTGCGTGTCAGGTTCACACCGGATCCTGCGCTCTGGCCGCGTTCGCGATGAACGGCCTTGCCACCGTTCGGGTACCGTCGGTAGTAAGAGCCGGCGCGGCCACCGCCGGCACCCGCGTCGCAGGAGTCCGCCATGAGTGAAGCCACCGATCGTCCCGTCGACGGCGATGCGTGGGCGGATGCCTGCGCCGAGGATTACGAAGCAGAGAAGGCCCGGCGGCGCGCCCAGTACGGACAGCAGCCCGGCTCCGCCGCCGAGGAGCTGCGCCGGCTGGTCGACGCCGTGGCCGACAAGGTCTCCTCGCTCCAGTCGCCGCTCTTCGGCGCGGCGGCCCAGGGTGCCGTGCAGCAGGCCATCCGGCAGGCGAAGTCCGCCGTCGAACCCGTCATCGAGCGCAACCCGGACCTCTTCGGCCATCTCGCCGCCGCCGGGAACGAGCTGCTGGCCGCCTACCGCTCCGCCGTCGAGGGGCAGGAGAGCCGCTGGACCCGCGGCACCGAGGGGGCGCGCGGCAGCAGCACCGGCGGCGCGAAGACGTCCGCCGACGACCCGTCGGACCCCCGTGACGGGGGCCCCGGCGGCAGCGAACACATCGACCTGGACTGACCCTGGACAGCGAGGTCCGATGCCCGGCTCGGGTACGGTTGGCCGGAGCGGGGCTAGACCGGAACTGAGGGATTCATGGGACTCACCATCGGCGTCGATATCGGCGGCACGAAGATCGCGGCTGGAGTGGTCGACGAAGAGGGAGTGATCCTCTCGACATTCAAGGTATCGACTCCGCCGACTGCCGAAGGCATCGTCGACGCGATCTGCTCCGCAGTGACCGGGGCGAGCGACGGGCACGACATCGAGGCCGTAGGCATCGGCGCCGCCGGATATGTCGACGACAAGCGGGCCACGGTCCTGTTCGCGCCGAACATCGACTGGCGCCACGAGCCGCTCAAGGACAAGGTCGAGCAGCGCACCGGCCTCCCGGTCGTCGTCGAGAACGACGCCAACGCGGCGGCCTGGGGCGAGTACCGCTTCGGAGCGGGCCAGGGCCACGAGGACGTCATCTGCATCACGCTCGGCACCGGCCTGGGCGGCGGCATCATCATCGGCAACAAGCTGCGCCGCGGGCGCTTCGGGGTGGCCGCCGAGTTCGGCCACATCAGGGTCGTCCCCGACGGGCTGCTCTGCGGCTGCGGCAGCCAGGGCTGCTGGGAGCAGTACGCCTCCGGGCGCGCGCTCGTCCGGTACGCCAGGCAGCGCGCCAACGCCACCCCGGAGAACGCGACGATCCTGCTGGGACTCGGCGACGGCACGGTGGCCGGCATCGAGGGCAAGCACATCAGCCAGGCGGCCCGGCAGGGCTGCCCCGTGGCCATCGACTCCTTCCGCGAACTGGCCCGCTGGGCCGGGGCCGGACTCGCCGACCTGGCCTCGCTGTTCGACCCGTCCGCCTTCATCGTCGGCGGCGGTGTGTCGGACGAGGGCGAACTCGTCCTCGGTCCGATCCGCAAGTCCTTCCGGCGCTGGCTTATCGGCGGCCAGTGGCGCCCGCACGCGCAGGTCCTCGCGGCCAGGCTGGGCGGCAAGGCCGGACTCGTGGGCGCGGCCGACCTGGCCCGCCAGGGCTGACGCGGACCCGGACGCTTTTTCACGGCGCCCGTCGCGCCCCGTGGGGGAGCGGCGGG
>DATCWZ010000228.1:0-4289 GCA_036566065.1 Streptomyces sp.
GCTGGAGTGCCGCCCGCTGACCGAGTGGTACGACTCCCCGGTCACCGCGCGCATCGGCTACCAGGCCTCGTACGGCCGGGGAAGCTGGCGGGCCTCGCGCAAGCGCCCGCCCTGCCCGTATCCGAATCCGGGACGGTACGAGAAGGACAAACCTCTCATGCAGGGCATGCGGGTGGCCTTCTCCGGGGACACCTCGATCGACCGCGAACTCCTGGAGGACCGTGCCGTGGAGGCCGGTCTGCATGTGGCGACCGGTGTCTCGCGGCTGACCAGTCTGCTGGTGACCAACGATCCGGACGCGGCGACGTCCAAGACCGTGCGGGCGAAGGCGTTCGGCACACCGATCCTGGAGGAGAGCGCCTTCACCCATCTGCTGCGCGATGTGGCACCGGCATCGGAGTGAACCGGAGGCGACTCGCCCGCCGCCCGCTCGCCCGCCGTCGCCGCGCATCCCACCCTGTGGCGCATGGCACGTTGTGAGGTCTGCGGAAACGACTACGGGATGTCCTTCGAGGTGCACGCGCAGGGCGCGGTGCATGTCTTCGACTGCTTCGCCTGCGCCATTCACCGTATGGCGCCCATCTGTGAGCACTGCCGGGTGCAGGTCATCGGCCAGGGCGTCGAGGTGGACGGCCACTGGTACTGCGGCGGCCACTGCGCCAAGGCGGAGGGGAGGGCGGGCATCGTGGACAAAGTGTGACGGATCATCCGGGGCCGGACGGACCCCGCCGTGCCGTGCCCCGGGGATCCGGTTGTACCGTCGTGGGGTGTACCGCTTCCTGTTCACCCGGCAGTGGGTGATCCTCGCCCTGGTCACCCTCGTCATGATTCCCACAATGATCGAGCTGGGTTTCTGGCAACTGCACCGGCATGAGCACCGGGTCGCGCAGAACGCGCTGATCGCGCACAACCTCAAGGCCCGGCCGGTTCCCGTCACCACGATGACGTCGCCCGGGCACACCGTTCCGCGCGCCGACTACTGGCGTACGGTGACGGCCACCGGGAAGTTCGACACCGCACACGAAGTGGCCGTACGGCGCCGCACGTCGGGCGACGACCAGATCGGGGTCCATGTCCTGACCCCGCTGGACCTCAAGGGCGGCGGGACGGTCCTCGTCAACCGCGGCTGGATCCCGGCCGCCGACGACCAGAGCGCCTTCCCCGCTGTCCCGGACGCGCCCCGGGGCGAGGTCACCGTCACCGGCCGGCTGAAGGCCGACGAGACGACGAGCAGCAGCGGCATCAAGGACCTCAAGGGCCTGCCGGACCGGCAGGTCATGCTGATCAACAGCGCCGAGCAGTCGAGGCTGCTCTCCCGACCGGTCCTCGGCGGCTACATCGAGATGACCGGACCGAAGCAGCCCGGTAACACCCCCGAGATGATCGCGGCCCCCGACGACGAGTCCATCGGCCCGCACATGGCGTACGCGATCCAGTGGTGGCTGTTCACCGCCGGAGTACCGGTGGGCTTCGTGGTCCTCGCGCGCCGCGAGAAGCGCGACCGCGCGGAGGCGGCCCGGCGGGACGGCGCGGCGGAACAGCCCGGCACACCCGAACCCGCCAACGCCTGACCGGTTCGTGGCGACCGGGCTGCTTAACGGGCCCCCGGTTCGGGAAGACGCCTGAGCGTGACCCCACGCATCGAGGACTACGCCATCATCGGCGATCTCCAGACCGCCGCCCTGGTCGGCAGAAACGGTTCTGTCGACTGGCTGTGTCTGCCCCGCTTCGACTCGGGCGCCTGCTTCGCCGCCCTGATCGGCGACGAGGACAACGGCCACTGGCGCATCGCCCCCCAGGGCACCGACAGCTCCGACACCTGTACCCGGCGCGGCTATGTGGACGACTCCCTCGTCCTGGAGACCTACTGGGAAACGCGCTCGGGCATTGTCAAGGTCATCGACTTCATGCCGCAGCGCGACAAGTCTCCCGACATCATGCGGATCGTCGAGGGCGTCAGCGGCAGTGTCGACATGAGTTCCGTGCTGCGGCTGCGCTTCGACTTCGGGTCCATCGTTCCCTGGATGCGCCGGTCCCGCGGCCACCGGGTTGCCGTCGCGGGCCCCGACTCGGTCTGGCTGCGCAGCGAGCCGCCGGTGAAGACCTGGGGCCAGCAGTTCAGCACCCGCTCCTCCTTCACGGTCACCGAGGGCGAGAGCGTGGCCTTCGTCCTCACCTGGCACCCCTCGCACTCGCCTCGCCCCAAGCTGGTCGACCCGCACAAGGCCCTGCGGCACACCCTGCACGACTGGGGGAAGTGGGCGGCGAAATGCACGTACCAGGGCAGGCGCCGCGAAGCCGTACTGCGCTCACTCATCACCTTGAAGGCGCTCACCTACGCTCCGACCGGCGGCATCGTCGCGGCCCCCACCACCTCGCTGCCGGAGGAGATCGGCGGCGTACGGAACTGGGACTACCGCTTCTGCTGGCTCCGCGACGCCACCCTCACCCTCGGCGCCCTGGTGTCGGCCGGCTATCTGGAGGAAGCCGCCGAGTGGCGTGACTGGCTGCTGCGGGCCGTCGCCGGGGACCCGGCGGACTTGCAGATCATGTACGGCCTCGCGGGCGAGCGCAGGCTCCCCGAGTCGGAGCTGCCGTGGCTGAGCGGCTACGAGAACTCCCGGCCGGTCCGTACCGGAAACGCCGCCGTCACCCAGCGGCAGCTCGATGTGTACGGCGAAGTCATCGACTCGCTCAGACTGGCCCGCGAGGCGGGCCTCGACGACAAGCCGCACGCCTGGAATCTGCAGCTCAGCCTGCTCGGCTTCCTGGAGTCCACCTGGCGCGAGCCGGACGAGGGCATCTGGGAGGTACGGGGCGGGCGCCAGCACTTCGTGCACTCCAAGGTGATGGCGTGGGTGGCCGCGGACCGCGCGGTGCGCACCCTGGAGGAGAACCCCACGCTTCCGGGCGACGCCAATCGCTGGCGGGCGATGCGGGACGCGGTGCACGCCGAGATCTGCGCCAAGGGCTACGACCCGGTGCGCAACACCTTCACGCAGTACTACGGGTCGCGGGAGCTGGACGCCGCGACGCTCCTGATCGTCAGGACCGGCTTCCTGCCGCCGGACGACCCGCGGATCGTCGGCACGGTCGACGCCGTACGGGAGGAGCTCTGCAGCGGCGGTCTGGTGCGCCGCTACAGCACCGACGGGATGTCGGTGGATGGGCTGCCGGGCGACGAGGGAACGTTCATCGTCTGCTCGTTCTGGCTGGTGGACGCGCTGCTGCGGACCGGGAGGATCGAGGAGGCCGAGGAGCTCTTCGAGCGGCTCCTGGCGCTGCGGAACGACGTGGGCCTGCTGGCCGAGGAGTACGACACGAAGGCCCGGCGGCAGCTCGGAAACTTCCCGCAGGCGTTCAGCCACATCGGCCTGGTGAACAGCGCACTCGACCTGGCACGGGTCGACGCGGCAGGATAGGGGGCATGGATCTTGGATTGAAGAACCGTGTCTACATCGTCACGGGTGCGACCCGCGGGCTCGGCAACGCCGCCGCCCGCGCCCTCGTCGCCGACGGCGCGAAGGTGATCATCACCGGTCGCGAGGAGAAGGCGGTCACCGACGCCGCCGCGGAGCTGGGCCCCGACGCCGTCGGGATACCGGCCGACAACGCCGACCCGACGACCGCGCAGCGGCTCGTCGATACGGCGAAGGAACGTTTCGGCGGACTGGACGGCATCCTGGTGAGCGTGGGCGGGCCGCCGCCGGGCTTCGTCGCGGACAACACGGACGCGCAGTGGCAGTCGGCCTTCGAGTCGGTCTTCCTGGGTGCCGTGCGGCTCGCCCGTACGGCAGCGGCGGCGCTGGGCGAGGGCGGGGTCATCGGCTTCGTGCTCTCGGGCTCCGTCCATGAGCCGATCCCGGGGCTGACCATTTCCAACGGGCTGCGCCCGGGTCTGGCAGGGTTCGCCAAGTCGCTGGCCGACGAGCTGGGCCCGCGCTCGATCCGGGTCGTCGGACTGCTGCCGTCCCGGATCGACACCGACCGGGTGCGGGAGCTGGACGCGCTGTCGGGGGACGCGGAGGCGGCCCGTACGGGCAACGAGTCCCGGATCCCGCTGCGCCGGTACGGCACGCCGGAGGAGTTCGGCAGGACGGCGGCGTTCCTGCTCTCCCCGGCGGCGTCGTACCTGACGGGCATCATGGTCCCAGTAGACGGCGGCGCCCGCCACGGCTTCTGACCCCGCGCCACCCGCCCTGCCCCGGGCGGGGCCGGTGTTGTGGGCACTTTGGGACACGCGTAACAGGTCACAACGGACAGTGGGGTGTCCTCAAGCGCCCACTACA
>DATCWZ010000237.1:0-6412 GCA_036566065.1 Streptomyces sp.
GATCAGTTCGGGAGGGTCGATGACGGTGAAGGGCGCCTCGAAGACGGCCAGCCACCGCGCGATGTCGCGCAGCGACTCCCCGCGCAGCGACACAACGCAGCTCTCCGCGTCGTCCGCCTCGACCGTGCCCCAGTCCTCGGGTACCCGGCCCGCCACCCGGCCGAGCGGCGCGTGCACCCGCACCCTGGCCCGGATCCGGGTGAAAGCCGAGGTGAAGCCCTGCGTGACGAACGCCGCCGCGCCGCCCTCGGGCGGCTCGCGTGGCACGAACCGCGGCCCGGTGGGGCTTTTGAGCGTCATCCGGTCGATCCGGAACGAACGCCAGTCCTCCCGGCCGGTGTCCCACGCCACCAGATACCAGTGGGACTCGGCCTGCACCACCCGGTGCGGTTCGACCTCGCGCCTGCTCCGCGTACCGTCACGGGTGCGGTAGTCGAAGCGCAGCTGCTCCCTGGCGTGGCACACCGACGCGACGGCGGCCAGCGTCCGCGCCTCCACGGCCGACGCCGCCTGCGGCCGGTCCACGGTCTCGACCCGCAGCGCGTCCAGCCTGTTGCGCAGCCGCGACGGCATCACCTGCCGCAGCTTGGTCAGCGCGCGCAGCGACGGCTCGGCGATGCCGATGACCGGCCCGGTCGCCGTCGACTGCAGCCCGAACGCCACGGCCAGAGCCTCCTCGTCGTCCAGCAGCAGCGGCGGCATCTCGGCGCCTGCGCCCAGTTGGTAGCCCCCGCCCACGCCGATCCTGGCGTTGACCGGATATCCGAGGCCGCGCAGCCGGTCGATGTCGCGGCGCAGGGTACGGGTGGTGACATCGAGCCGCCCCGCCAGTTCGGCCCCCGTCCATTCGCGCCGTGTCTGCAATAAGGACAGCAGGCGGAGCAGGCGTGCCGATGTCTCCAGCATGTGCGTCAGCCTATCCGCGATTGCGGACCGTTCGGGTCCTACATCAGCAGACCGGTCCCGCCCCGAATTCACCGGCCCGTCCCGGCCCATGTAGGTCCATAGCTGTCCTCCATCTCTCCTAGCTTTTTCTCCGTGCCCGCCACCACGGCGGGAACGGCAAGCGGCGACCACATCCAGGAGTGAAACCATCAGATGACCGCGACCGAGGATTCGACGTCAACGGCCGGGAATACCCGGTCACGGCTGGGTTTGATCCTGGTCGCGTGCTGCGTGGGGCAGTTCATGGTGGTGCTGGACGCGTCGATCGTGAATGTGGCGCTGCGGCCGATCCAGGACGCCCTGGACTTCTCCGCGAGCACCCTGCAGTGGGTGATCAACGCCTACACGATCGTGTTCGCGGGCTTCCTGCTGCTCGGCGGCCGGCTCGCCGACCTGTACGGGCGGCGGCGGATCTTCGCCCTCGGCCTCACCCTGTTCACCGTGGCCGGCCTGGTGGCGGGCCTGGCCTGGAACCCGGTCTCGCTCCTGATCGCCCGCGGCGTCCAGGGTCTGGGGGGCGCGGTACTGGCCCCCGCCACACTCACCGTACTGTTCACCTCCTTCACCGATCCGGGCGGCAAGGTCAAAGCGTTCGGCACCTGGAGTGCTGTCGCCGCCGCGGGCGGTGCGATCGGCGCGCTGGTCGGCGGTGTCGTCACCGAGTGGCTGTCCTGGCGCTGGATCTTCCTGGTCAACGTCCCGATCGGGGCGGTGCTGCTCGCCCTGGTGCTGGCCGTCGTCCCCGAGTCTCGCGACGAGCGGGCCGACCGGCGCATCGACGCGATCGGCGCGGTAGCGGTCACCGCCGGCCTGATGGCCATCGTGCTCGGCATCGTGGAATCCCAGGACAAGGGCTGGGACTCGGCCGTGACCGTCGTGTCGCTGGCCGTCGGCATTCTGCTGGTGATCTTCTTCCTCCTCAACGAGGCCAAGTTCGCCACGCAGCCGCTCGTACCGCTCAGCATCTTCCGTAACCGGTCGGTCTCCGCGGCCAACGTGGTCAACTTCACCACCAGCGCCGCCCTGGTGGGTGTGCTGTTCCTGTTCACCCTGCTGATGCAGTTCGTGTACGGATACGACGCGCTGACGACCGGTCTGGCCTACCTGCCGCTGTCCCTGGCCATCGTCACCACCGCCCGCGGCCTGGCGCCCCAACTGATCACCAAGCTGGGCCCCAAGCCCGTCCTGGTCGCGGGCAGCGCCCTGTCGCTCGCCGGTCTTGTCTGGCTGTCGTTCGTCACGGACGACGGCGGCTTCGTCCGTGAACTGCTGGGCCCCTCGCTGCTCTTCGGCGCCGGGCAGGGATTCGTCTCCGCGACCGTCACCATGGCGGGAACCTCCAACGTCCCGTACACCCAGGCGGGTCTGGTCTCCGGGCTCCTCAACGCCAGCCGCCAGGTCGGCGGCGCGCTGTGGCTGAGCGTCCTGGCCGCCGTGGTGGCGACGTACTCGGGCAGCCTCGCCGCCGGTGCGACGGCGGAGGGATACCGCCAGGCGTTCCTCGTCGCCACTGTCTTCCCGCTGGTCGGCATTCTCGCCGGTCTTGCCGTCCCCGGGGTCTCGCCCGCCGAACTGGCCGCGGCGAAGAAGGGCTGGGGCGCGACGAAGCCCGCCGACTCCGACGCGTAACCCCACAGGAGCGCCCGGCGGCGGCCCACCGGTCTCCCTGTGGCGCCCTCCCGAAGGTTGACCCGTGAAAGCACCGTGCCCCGCCCGGTGACGGGCAGGGGCACGGCGCTTCTCGTTCCGCCTCAGCCCAGTTGCTCGTACGCCGGGAGCGTCAGGAAGTCCGCGTAGTCCTCGTCGAGCGCGACCGTCAGCAGAAGGTCGTGGGCCTGCTGCCACTTCCCCGCCGCGTACGCCTCGTCGCCGATCTCCGCCCGGATCGCGGTGAGTTCCTCCGCGGCGACCTTGCGGGCCAGGTCCGCCGTGGCGCGCTCGCCGTTCTCGAAGACCACACCGGCGTTGATCCACTGCCAGATCTGCGAGCGCGAGATCTCGGCGGTCGCCGCGTCCTCCATCAGATTGAAGATGGCGACGGCGCCCATGCCGCGCAGCCATGCCTCGATATAGCGGATGCCGACCCCGACCGCGTTGCGCAGACCGTCGTACGTCGGTGTGGCGTCCAGGGTGTCGATGGCGATCAGATCGCCCGCGGCCACCGAGACGTCCTCGCGCAGCCGGTCCTTCTGGTTGGGCCTGTCGCCCAGGACCGCGTCGAAGGACGCCATCGCGATGGGCACGAGGTCGGGGTGGGCGACCCAGGAGCCGTCGAAGCCGTCCCGCGCCTCGCGGTCCTTGTCGGCCTTCACCTTCTCGAAGGCGACCCTGTTGACCTCGGCGTCCCGGCGCGAGGGGATGAACGCCGCCATCCCGCCGATGGCGTGCGCGCCGCGCTTGTGGCAGGTGCGGACCAGGAGTTCGGTGTACGCACGCATGAACGGCGCGGTCATCGTGACCAGGTTGCGGTCGGGCAGCACGAACTTCGGGCCGCCGTCCCGGAAGTTCTTGACGATGGAGAACAGGTAGTCCCAGCGTCCCGCGTTCAGCCCGGAGGCGTGGTCGCGGAGCTCGTACAGGATCTCGTCCATCTCGTACGCCGCGGTGATCGTCTCGATCAGCACGGTTGCCCGGACAGTGCCCTGCGGGATGCCCAGACGGTCCTGGGCGAAGACGAAGATGTCGTTCCAGAGGCGGGCCTCCAGATACGACTCCGTCTTCGGGAGGTAGAAGTACGGGCCCTTGCCGAGGTCGATCAGCCGCTGGGCGTTGTGGAAGAAGTAGAGCCCGAAGTCGACCAGCGCGCCGGGCACCGGGGTGCCGTCGAGCCGGAGGTGACGCTCGTCGAGATGCCAGCCGCGCGGACGGGTGACGACCGTCGCCAGCTCGTCGGCGGGCCGCAGCGCGTACGACTTGCCGGAGGCCGGGTCGGTGAAGTCGATGTTACGGGTGAACGCGTCGATCAGACTGAGCTGGCCGGTGATGACGTTGTCCCAGGTGGGGGAGGACGCGTCCTCGAAGTCGGCGAGCCACACCCTGGCGCCCGAGTTCAGGGCGTTGATGGTCATCTTGCGGTCGGTCGGACCGGTGATCTCCACCCGGCGGTCGTCGAGCGCGGCCGGGGCCGGGGCGACCCGCCAGGTGTCGTCCGCACGGACCGCCTCCGTCTCCGGCAGGAAGTCCAGCGTGGACGTACGCGCGATCTCGGCGCGGCGCTCACGCCTGCGGGCGAGCAGCTCGTTCCGGCGCGGGGTGAACCGCCGGTGCAGCTCCGCCACGAACGCGAGAGCCGCTGGGGTGAGGACCTCGTCCTGCCGGGGCAGGGGCTCGGCATCGACGATGTCCAGCGGGGACGGCGCTGGTGCGGACATGAGCTGTCACTCCTTCAGCCGGTTGCGGGCTCAGTGGATAGTAGTTTCCTCATAGTGGAAGTTCAATCGGGCTGTTCACTCCAGACGGGTCAGATCCTCCGCCGTATCGATGTCGTACGCCTGGGCCACATCGGCACACCGCACGCGGTTGATCGCGTCGCTGTGCGCCCGCAGATAGTCCCGGGCCCCCCGGTCGCCGACCGCGGACGCCGCGACATCGGCCCACAGGCCGGCGCCGAACAGCACCGGATGGCCGCGCTCCCCGTCGTAGTCGGCCGCCGCCAGGCTCGACCGGGACCGGTATGCCGAGCGCACCCGGGCCACCGCCTCCGGGGTCACGCCCGGCTGGTCGACCAGCAGGACGAGCGCGGCGTCCGCGTCCGTGCCCGCCAGCGCGGCGAGCCCGGCCCTGAGGGACGACCCCATGCCCTGGTCCCAGTCGGCGTTCACGGTCACCACGCACCGCGCGAGGTCCGCCCGCGCACGCACCTCGTCGGCCGCCGCGCCCAGCACCACATGGAGCGGAGCGCAGCCGCCGTCGCGCAGCACACGGACAGCGTGTTCGATCAGCGGCCGGTTCCGGTGTTCCAGCAACGCCTTCGGCCGGCCGCCGAGCCGCCGCCCGCCGCCCGCGGCGAGCAGCAGCCCGGCGACCGCAGGGTGTCCCGATGTCTGAGCCATGCGCCCTGAATACCACTGCTTCGTTCGCACAGGCGAAAACCACGCCACTCGCACGGGCACCTTCGAATTCCGGAGGCGCAGTGGCGCCTGCCACCCGACATGGCGTTAACTTGCGCTCACCCCCAGGCACTTGACCGCCGCCGGGGACCCGGCCGGACAAACGGCGAACCAGGATGGCGCGAGGGGGAGTGCTTTGTTGCGAAGCGTGGGGCAGAAGCGGTTGACCGGCAGCGGCGAAGACCCGAGAGTGGCGGAACTCCGTACGGCCGTCTCCCGGCTACGCCGCGAACTGGCCGTGCATCCCGCCGAGTTCCCCGACCGCGGGATCGCCGAGGAGGAGCTGGCGGCACTGGACGCCATGGCGACCGGTGGAGCCCCCGAGATACCCCGGCTGCGCCGCTCGCTGCTGCTGGTTGCGGGAGCGATCGGCTCGGTCAGCGCGCTCGCGCCGGGCGTGCGGGATGTACGGATCGCGGTCGACCTGTTCGGGGAGCCGCCGCGCCGGTGAACGGCCCGGTTCAGCCGGCCGAACCGCTGGTGGCCAGCACCTCGGAGAGCTCCTTGGCGACCTGCTGCAGGATCGGCACGATCCGCTCCGTGGCCGCGTCCGTCATCCGGCTCGCAGGGCCCGAGACGGACAGCGCCGCCGAGGTGGGGGAGTCGGGCACGGACACCGCGAGACAGCGCACCCCGATCTCCTGCTCGTTGTCGTCCACCGCGTACCCCGCCCTGCGGACCTGTTCGAGGGCTTCGAGGAAACCGTCGGCCGTGGTGATCGTCTTGTCGGTGGCGGCGGGCATGCCGGTGCGGGCCAGCAGCGCCCGTACCTCCTCCGGCGGCGTGTACGCGAGCAGCGCCTTGCCCACTCCTGTGGAGTGCGGCAGCACCCGGCGGCCCACCTCGGTGAACATCCGCATCGAATGCTTGGACGGCACCTGCGCGACATACACGACCTCGTCGCCGTCGAGCAGCGCCATGTTCGCCGTCTCACCGGTCTCCTCGACCAGGCGCTGGAGATACGGACGGGCCCAGGCGCCCAGCAGCCGGGATGCGGACTCGCCGAGCCGGATCAGCCGGGGGCCGAGCGCATAGCGGCGGTTGGCCTGCTGACGCACGTAGCCGCACACGACCAGCGTGCGCATCAGCCGGTGGATCGTCGGCAGCGGCAGGCCGCTGCTCGCCGAGAGCTCGCTGAGCCCGACCTCACCCCCGGCATCCGCCATACGTTCCAGCAGATCGAAGGCGCGCTCGAGCGACTGCACCCCGCCGCTGGAACCGGCGGGCTTGGAGTCGGATGTGCTGGCGTGGGACGGCGGCACGGCACCGGTCCTTTCGAAGCGGAGGGCAAGGCAGCAGCTTACCGGGCTGTTCCCGATCGGCCCACTGCTCCCGGTGCGCCGTCCTTGCCGGTCAGG
>DATCWZ010000795.1:0-4409 GCA_036566065.1 Streptomyces sp.
CGGCACGGCGGCCAGGGGCGGGGCCAAGGGCGGGCCGAAGTCCGCGCAGCAGCACCCCGCCAAGGGCGGCCGCCGCACGGGCACCCCGTCCCGGCCGCGCGAGCTCGACGCCAGGATCGAGCAGCGCAACCGCGACAGGTACGCGGACAAGCCGGTGACCAGGACCCCCAGGACGCACCCGGGCGCCGAGCAGGAGGGCGAGCGGTTGCAGAAGATCCTCGCCAGGGCCGGTATGGGATCGCGCCGGGCGTGCGAGGACCTGATCGAGCAGGCCAGGGTCGAGGTCAACGGCGAGATCGTCCTGGAGCAGGGCAGGCGCGTCGACCCGCACAAGGACGAGATCAAGGTCGACGGGCTGACGGTCGCGACCCAGTCGTATCTGTTCTTCGCACTGAACAAGCCCGCCGGAGTCGTCTCCACCATGGGCGACCCGGACGGCCGGCAGAACCTGGGCGACTACGTCACCAACCGCGAGACGCGGCTGTTCCACGTCGGCCGGCTCGACACCGAGACCGAGGGCATCATCCTGCTCACCAATCACGGCGAGCTGGCCCACCGGCTGACCCACCCCAGGTACGGGGTGAAGAAGACCTATCTGGCCGCCATCCAGGGGCCGCTGCCGCGCGACCTCGGCAAGCGGCTCAAGGACGGCATCCAGCTCGATGACGGCTACGCCCGCGCGGACCACTTCCGGGTCGTGGAGAACACCGGCAAGAACTACCTCGTCGAGGTGACCCTGCACGAGGGCCGCAAGCACATCGTCCGCAGGATGCTGTCCGAGGCCGGATTCCCGGTCGACCGGCTGGTCCGTACGGCCTTCGGCCCGATCCCGCTCGGCGACCAGAAGTCCGGCTGGCTGCGCCGGCTGTCCAACACCGAGGTCGGCATGCTGATGCGCGAGGTCGGCCTCTAGGAAGCGGAAACTCCGTCAACGGCCCGCGGCCGGTTCCTGGTTCATCTTTTCGAACAGGAACCGGCCGCGGGCCTTTCGCCGTCGCCGGTTCTTCTTTATAGTCAGAGTGACCATAAAGAAGAAAGGTGGCGACGTGAGCCTCGCGGACATCCTCGGCCCCCTGCAGCAGCCCCTGGTGACGGTCCTGGGCACCCCCGTGAGCTGGAGCGAGGTCCTCGGCTTCGGCAGCGGCGCCCTGTGCGTCTGGCTCGTCGCCCGCCAGCACCTCGCCAACTGGCCGGTCGGCATCGCCAACAACCTCTTCTTCATCCTGCTGTTCGCCCAGTCCGGTCTGTACGCCGACGCCGGACTCCAGTTCGTCTTCATCACCCTCGCCGCGTACGGCTGGTGGACCTGGACCCACGGGGGTGGACCGGGTTCGTCCGTCCTGCCGGTGCGTGCGACCACCCGCACCGAATGGACCTGGCTGGCCGCGGCGGGGGTGGTGGGGACGCTCGCCCTCACCCTCCTGCTGTCCGCGGCCACCGACTCCACCGTGCCGTTCTGGGACGCCCTGACGACCGCGCTGTCCCTGATGGCGACGTACGGGCAGTGCCGCAAGCGCGTCGAGTCCTGGTGGCTGTGGATCGCCGCCGATCTCGTGTACATCCCGCTGTACGCGTACAAGGAGCTCTACCTCACCTCCCTGCTGTACGTGGGCTTCCTCACGCTCTGCCTCATCGGCCTGCGCGGCTGGACCCGCGATCTGGCCCCGCGCCCGGCGGAGGCGACGGCATGAAGCGGTACGGGCACGGCCTGGTCCTCGGCAAGTTCTATCCGCCGCACGCCGGACACCACCATCTCGTCCGCACCGCGCAGGACCGCTGCGAGCGGCTGACCGTCCTGGTGTGCGCGGCCTCCGTCGAATCCGTCCCGCTCGCCGACCGGGTCGCCTGGATGCGGGAAGTACACCCGGACACCCGGGTGGTGGGCACCGTCGACGACATCCACATGGACCTGCGTGACCCGGCCGTCTGGGACGCCCACATGGCCGTCTTCACCGAGGCCGTGCCCGGACGCATCGACGCCGTCTTCACCTCGGAGGCGTACGGGGACGAACTCGCCCGCCGCTTCGGCGCCGAACCCGTCCTCGTCGACCCCGGCCGCACCGTCTTCCCGGTCTCCGGCACCGCCGTGCGAGCGGACCCGGCAGGCCACTGGGACTACCTCGAACCGCCCGTACGCGCCGCGCTCACCCGCCGAGTCGTCGTCCTCGGCGCCGAGTCCACCGGCACCACGACCCTGGCGCGGGCCCTGGCCGAGCACTACCGCCGTCGCGGCGGCGTCTGGGCGGCGACCCGGTATGTCGCCGAGTACGGAAGGGAGTTCAGCGAACGCAAGCTCGCCGAGCTCCGCAGCCGCCGGCCCCGGGCACGGTGGCAGGACGTCACCTTCACCACCGACGAGTTCCCCCGTATCGCCGAGGAACAGAACATACGCGAGGTGGCGGCGGCCAGGACCGGCTCCCCGGTGCTGTTCTGCGACACCGACTCCTTCGCCACCACCGTCTGGCACGAGCGGTACGTCGGCGGACGCAACCCGCTCGTCGAGAAGACCGCCGACCGGATCACCCACCACCTCTGGCTGCTCACCGGCCATGAAGGCGTTCCCTTCGAGGACGACGGACTGCGCGACGGCGAGGAACTCCGGCCCTGGATGACGGACCGCTTCCGCGCCGAACTCACCCGCACGGCACGCCCGTTCATCGAACTCACCGGCCCCCACCGCGCCCGCCTGGAGGCCGCCGTCGCGGCGGTCGACGAACTCCTCGCCACCGGCTGGCACTTCACCGCCCCCCTCCCGGAGCACCGATGAGCACCGCCCCCGAGGGATACGACCCCTATGCCTTCGTCCCCTTCGCGGTGACCGTCGACCTCGCCGTCTTCACCGTCCGCGAAGGCCGCCTCAACGTCCTGCTCGTGGAGCGCGGCGAAGCGCCGTACAAGGGCCACTGGGCGCTGCCCGGCGGCTTCGTCCTGCCCCGCGAG
This sequence comes from Streptomyces sp., assembly GCA_036566065.1. Classification (GTDB taxonomy): domain Bacteria; phylum Actinomycetota; class Actinomycetes; order Streptomycetales; family Streptomycetaceae; genus Streptomyces. Next base: position 2,941 of record DATCWZ010000795.1, read on the forward strand.
TCGGCCGGGCAGGCGGCCCGCCGCGAACTCGCCGAGGAGACCGGGCTCGCCCCGGACGCCGTCCGCGCCTTCCACCTCGAACAGCTTCGCACCTATACGGACCCCGACAGGGACCCCCGGATGCGGGTCGTCTCCATCGCGTACGCCGCACTCGTACCCGACCTGCCCGAACCGCACGGCGGCGGCGACGCGGCACGCGCGCAGTGGTGGGAGGTGCAACGCCTCGGCCCGCTCGCCTTCGACCACGACCGCATCCTGGCCGACGCCCACGACAGGATCGGCGCCAAACTCGAATACACCTGTCTGGCCACCGAGTTCTGCCCGGCCGAGTTCACCCTCGGCGAGCTCCAGCGGGTCTACGAGACCGTCTGGGGCGTCGAGCTCGACCGGCCCAACTTCCGGCGCAAGGTCCTCACCACGACCGGCTTCGTCCAGGCCGTCGACGGACCGCCGCGCCGCACCGGCGGACGGGGAAAACCGGCCGCCCTGTACCGGGCGGGTACCGCCACCGCCCTGCATCCTCCACTCCTGCGCCCGGAAGGACCCGCACAATGATCGTGACAAGGACCGTCACCAAACAGGCGGCCACGGGCGCGCTGACCGGGCTGGCGCTCGGCGACGCGCTGGGCTTCCCCACCGAGTTCAACGACGTGCCGTCCATCCTCGCGAAGTGCGGGCCCTGGCGGCAGATGCCCCTGCCGAGGCCGGCGTTCGTCACTGACGACACCCAGATGACGCTAGCCCTCGCCCGCGGCATCCGCACCGCGATGGGCAGCGGACTGCTCACCCCCGAGCAGCTCGCGGGCCCGGTCCGCAAGGAGTTCGTCGCCTGGTACCACTCCCCGGACAACAACCGCGCCCCCGGCCGCACCTGCCTGACGGCCTGCCGCCTGCTCGACGGCGACCTGCCCTGGCAGGCGGCCAGCCAGACCGGTTCCAAGGGCTGCGGCGCCAATATGCGGGTCGCCCCGGTCGGGCTCGTGCCCGGCCTCAGCGAGGAACAGCGCGCCGGCGCCGCGCAGTTCCAGGCCGCCCTCACCCACGGCCACCCCACGGCACTGGCCGCCTCCGACCTGACGGCCCGGGCGGTCTTCCTGCTGTCCCAGGGTACGGAACCGCTGGGCCTGATCGGGCAGCTCCGCAGCTACGCGTACGAGAACAGCGGCCGCTACCTCACCCGGTGGCTCGGCGACCTCTGGCGGTACGCGGGCGACGCGTCCCCCGAGGCGTACATCCAGCGGGGCTGGGACGACTGCCAGGCCGCCCTGGCGCGGGTCCAGGACGCCCTGCGAGACCCCTCCCCGGAAACGGACCCCTGCGAGGCCACGGGGGACGGCTGGATCGCCGAGGAGGCCCTCGCCACGGCCCTGCACTGCTTCCTCCTCTTCCCCGCCGAACCGGTCACGGCCCTGCGCCGGGCCGCCTGCACCCGGGGCGACTCCGACTCGCTGGGCTGCCTGACCGGGGCG
>DATCWZ010000252.1:0-4734 GCA_036566065.1 Streptomyces sp.
GCCGCGCCCAGCAGTTCGGCCGCCGCCGTCGCCGCACCCTCGCTACCGCCGCGCCCGGCGAGCCAGAGCTCGACCTCGGCGTGCGCGGCCGTCTCCGGATAGTGGGCGATGCCGTCCAGGAGCGCGTCGGCCCCCTTGTCCGCGAGGTCGCCGATCGCGGGCGCGTCCAGCCCGGCATCCAGCATCCGGGCGCGGAGACCGTACAGGCCCAGGGGGGTGAGCCTGACCATGCCGTACCGGGTGATGTCGTCGTCATCGGCGGGCGGCGTGGCCTCCTCACCCTCCTCGGCCAGCAACGCCTCGTCCACCGGCCGGTATTCGACGATGCCGATCGGTTCGAGCAGCCGGAACTGCTCGTCGAGGCGCATCATCGCCTCCGACACCAACTCCAGTATGTCGTCGGTGGGCTCGCCCATGTCGTCGGGCACGATCATCGAGGCGGCGAGGGCGGGCAGCGGTACGGCCCGGTCACCCGGGCCGATGTCCGAGAGGGTGAGCAGATACAGATTGCCCAGCACCCCGTCGAGGAACTCGGCCTCCTCATCGGGGTCCCAGTCCAGGGCGTCGAAGTCGACGCTGCCGTCCTCACCGATGAGATCGGCGAAGTCGTCGAAGGCCGGGGCGGTGGCGTCCAGGTGCACGGCCTCCAGCCCGTCGAGCCAGATCGCGAGGACGTCCTGCGGGGAGCCGCCGGTCAGCAGCGCCAGGTTCTCCCCCGCCGTGACGGTGCCCTCCGCCTCGTCGGCGTCCTCGTCGGCATCGGCGTCCGCAGAGTCCTCTGTTTCCTCTGGGGCCTCGATCTCGACGAGCCCGGTGTCGACGGCGAGGCGCCATGCCTCACTGGCGTACGCGGCGCCGTCCTCGTCGTCCGCCAGGCCCAGATGTGCGGCCGCCTCGGACAACTGGGCCTCGACGAGTTCGCCACCGGCGCCCACCCGGGTCCCGGGCCCCGCCCAGCGGGCGAGTCTCACGGCACGGGCGAGCAGCGGTGCGGCAAGCGCGTCCCGTGCCAGCTCGGCGTCGGTGTGCAGCCGCACCGGCGGCAGGGAGGGGCGCTCTGCGGACATCAGGTGGTTCTCCTCGGGTCATGCTCATGGGTACGTACGGAGTACGACGCGCCCAAGCGTAGACGTTTTCCGCCCGGTACCGGCCGGTTCCGTGGTACTGGGCGGCGCACCTTCCGTACGCTCATTCGGGCAGGGCCGAACGCCAGGCGGTCATGTTGAGTTCGTCCATCAGACGCAGGTCGTGACCCTCCAGCGGAAAGACGCGCGCCTCGGTGCCGGTGGCCGGGGCGATCTCCAGCGCGTCCCCCTCGATGAGGTCGCCGCCCTCCTGGGTGGAGACCCAGGCGAGGACCGACCTCACGGTCCCGCCGGGCTTCAGCGTCACCCGCTGCGGGCCCAGGTCGTCGCCGAACATCGAGCCCGCGGGATTCACCTTGACCGGGATCCGTTCGCCGTGCTCACCCAGGGCCTGGACCGAGGGGTAGCCGTGGACCTGATAGGGCGCCTTGCCGCAGTTGGTGAGGGTGAGCACGACGGCGCGGGCGAACATCGCGGTCTCCACCTCGCCCATGTCCACCCGGACCCCGCTCGGGGAGCAGCCGGCGGGCGCGGCGGACGGGGTGGGGGCGTCCTGCGCGGAAGCGGACGGGGCGGACAGTCCGTCGGGAAGCGCCGGGTCCGGCGTCGGCGTGGACACCGGCGTGGGCGTGGGCGCGGGCTCCCCCTCGCCCGCCGGTACGAGAAAACCCGAGCAGCCCGGGAGCGTCAGCGCCCCTGCCATGAACAGAGCCGCCGCGAGCGGCCCCCTCACCCGTGCGAAAGCACGCATCCCCACCCCTGTCCCCACGCTGCGCCGGACCGTCGCCGGTCTGTTCGATCATGCCAGACGGCACCCGGCCGGGAGCGACTGTTCAGCTCCGCTTGGCCAGTTCGCCAAGCAGATCTAAGTGGACCCGGCGGCCCGAACCGACCGACACTGCGGTCATGACAGCCCACACCACGGCCGGTACGCCGGCCGACCGCCCCGCCCCCTTCGGCCGCGCCCTGTGCGCCATGGTCACCCCCTTCACCCCCGACGGCGAACTGGACCTGGACGCGGCGGCCAAGCACGCGGCCGGGCTGATCGCGGACGGCTGCGACGGCCTCCTGCTCAGCGGCACCACGGGCGAGTCGCCGACCACCAGCGACGCGGAGAAGACGGCGCTGCTGCGGGCGGTCCGGGCGGCGGTAGGCGACGGCGTCCCGCTGCTCGCGGGGGTGGGCTCCGCCGACACCCGGCACACCGTCCACCTGGCCCAGGAGGCCGAGGCGGCGGGCGCCGACGGGCTGCTGGTGGTCACGCCGTACTACAGCCGGCCCCCGCAGGCCGCCGTGGAGGCGCACTTCCTCCGGGTCGCCGAGGCCACCGGCATCCCGCTGGTGCTCTACGACATCCCCGGCAGGACCGGCACCCGTATCGAGCCGGAGACGCTGCTTCGGCTGGCGGAGCATCCGCGCGTCGTGGCGGTCAAGGACTGCGCCTACGACCTGCTCTCGACCACGAAGGTGCTGGCCAGGACATCACTCGCGTACTACTCCGGCTGCGAGGAGCTGAATCTCCCGATGTACGCGGTGGGCGCGTCCGGCTTCATCAGTACGGTCGCCAATGTGGCGCCCCGTCAGATGCGCGCCGTCCTGGACGCGTTCGACGCCGGGGACCCGGCCGGGGCAGCCCGGCTCAACCGGCTGAACATCCGCCTCGTGGAGCTGATGATGGCCTCCGGCCTGCCCGGCACGGTCACGGTGAAGGCCCTGCTCGACGCGGGCCCGGTCCGTGAACCGCTGCAGCCCGCGAGCCGCGAGGCGGCCGACGGGCTGCGCGCGGCGTACGAGGAACTCCTCGCCGCAACGGCCTAGTTGTTGCTGTGCAGTACGTCGTTGAGCCCGTCCCACACCGCGTTGTTCGGGCGGGCCTCGACGGCGCCTGTGACCGAGTTCCGGCGGAAGAGGATGTTCGAGGCGCCCGACAGTTCGCGTGCCTTGACGATCTGGCCGTCCGGCATCGTGACCCGCGTACCGGCGGTGACATAGAGCCCGGCCTCGACGACGCACTCGTCGCCGAGCGCGATCCCGATGCCCGCCTCTGCTCCGATCAGGCAGCGCTCGCCGATGACGATGCGCTCCTTGCCGCCGCCGGAGAGCATGCCCATGGTGGACGCCCCGCCGCCGATGTCGGAGCCGTCGCCGATGACGACTCCCGAGGAGATGCGGCCCTCGACCATGGACGTGCCGAGCGTGCCCGCGTTGAAGTTGACGAAGCCCTCGTGCATCACGGTCGTCCCGGTGGCGAGGTGCGCGCCGAGCCTGACCCGGTCGGCGTCGGCAATCCGGACGCCCTTGGGGGCGACGTAGTCCGTCATACGGGGGAACTTGTCCACCGATGTGACCTGGAGGTGCAGGCCCTCGGCCCGGGCGTTGAGCCGGACCCGCTCCAGGTCCTCGACGGCGACCGGACCCAGTGAGGTCCAGGCCACGTTGGCCAGGAAGCCGAAGATGCCGTCGAGGTTCTGCCCGTGCGGGCGGACCAGCCGGTGCGAGAGGAGGTGCAGCCGCAGATAGGTGTCGTGGGCGTCGAGCGGCTTGTCGTCGAGCGAGGAGATGACCGTGGACACGGCGACGACCTCCACCCCGCGGCGGGCGTCCACGCCGATGGCCTGGGCGGCGCCCTCACCGAGGCGGCTGACGGCCTCCTCGGGGGACAGCCGCTGTGTCCCGGCCGGGCCGGGCACCTCGGCCAGTTCGGGAGCGGGGAACCAGGTGTCGAGGACGGTGCCGTCACCGGCGATGGTGGCGAGCCCGGCGGCGACAGCGCCGGTGGTACGTGCGGAACCCTGGGAAGTCGTGTCGGTCATGACCAAAACCTAACCGGCCGCACCGTGCGTGTGCGAACCGGTCCCGACAGCAAGGCACCGACACCGCCGCCCCATTCGGTGGCGGCCGACCGCAGAGCGGGACGGCACAGGGCCGCAGCGGCGGGAAATCAGTGGGCCCCGCCGAGGTTGAGCACCACGACTCCGGCGATGACCAGCGCGATGCCCGCCAGTTTGAAGGGGCCGGCGGACTCTCCGAGGAAGAGGACGCCGATAGAGGCGACGGCCGCGGTGCCGACGCCCGCCCAGATCGCGTACGCGGTGCCGACGGACAGCGTCTTCAGGGTCCGGGCGAGCAGCGCGAAGGCGGCCACATACCCGACGAGGGTGATCAGCGAGGGCCACAGCCGGGTGAAGCCGTCGCTGTATTTCATGGCCGTCGTCCCGGCCACCTCCGCCGCGATGGCGGCGGCGAGCAGTCCGTACCCCATGGAGGGGACTCTATGGATGCTGTGTACGACTGTACACATAGCGGATCCGCCGGCCCTGAGCGCTACGGTGACCCCGACCGGTCCTACCGGTATGACAAAACGACAACTCAACACTGGCGAAGACACGAGACAACGGAGAGCGGCAGTGACGCAGGACGCAGGGTGGGGCGGCGGTGGGGCCCAGGGGGGCGCACCGTACGGCGGAGTTCCCTACGGAGGTCCCCCGGCGCCGCCGGGATGGGGCGGCTGGACACCTCCGCCGAAACCGGGGGTGATACCGCTCGCACCCCTGAAGCTCGGGGACGTGCTGAACGGGGCGTTCTCGACGATGGGCCGCTACTGGAAGCAGGTCCTCGGCATGGGCGCGGCGCTGTACGGCGGCGCCGC
>DATCWZ010000196.1:0-2423 GCA_036566065.1 Streptomyces sp.
CGCGCCTGGTGCAGCGGAGCATCAGGCCCATGGCCACGCCCGCGATGGTGGCGTGGATGCCGCTGTTGTACATCAGGCCCCAGATGACCAGGGCGAGCGGTACGTAGATGTACCAGCCGCGTATCTCGGCGCGCAGCAGTACGTAGAAGACGGCAAGGCCGGCGGCGGCACCGCCGAGGGCCACGAAGTCGAGGCTCTCGGTGAAGAAGATCGCGATGATCAGGATCGCGAACAGGTCGTCGACGACGGCGAGGGTGAGCAGGAACGCGCGCAGTGCGGACGGCAGCGAGGTGCCGATGACCGCGAGGAAGGCCAGCGCGAAGGCGATATCGGTGGCGGTCGGGACGGCCCAGCCGCCCGTCGAACCACCGCCGACCACGGCGGTCAGGGTGTAGACGAGCGCGGGGACGGCCATGCCGCACAACGCGGCGATGACGGGCAGCGCCGCCGCTTTGGGGTCGCGCAGCTCGCCTGCGACCAGTTCGCGCTTGAGCTCGGCCCCGGCGACGAAGAAGAACACGGCGAGCAGTCCGTCGGCCGCCCAGTGGGTGACGGAAAGGTTCAGCCCGAGTGCCGCGGGGCCGAAGTGGAAGTCGCTGATGGCGGTGTAGCTGGAGCCGAACGCATTGGCCCAGATCAACGCCGCGATGGCCGCGGCCAGGAGGATGACGCCGCCGACGGTTTCCGTGCGCAGTGCGTCGGCGATGAAATTGCGCTCGGGCAGGGAGGGGCGGCCGAGGAGCGTGCCTCGGGAGGGTGGCGTCGGGGGCGTGGAAGTGGGCGAGGCCACAGGGAAGAACCTCCGGGTCTGTACGGCAGCGATGGCATGGCGGATGCACGTGCCGACCAGACTTCCCGGCGCCCCTATGGAAATTTCGTATGGAGTTGTTGCGGCGTGCCCTGTTGACAGGCACCACCACTCTACCTGGGGGGCATGAAGCCACCTAGTGATCGTTTCGCCGCATGCCCGAGGGGGCATCCGGCGCGATGCCGCATGCCCCCTCGGTACTTCGGTGTTTCGGTACTTCTGTGTTCCGGTGCTCAGTCCTCGGAGGGCGCGTCCGGGAGCTGGCTCTGGATGAGGTCCATCACCGTCGAGTCGGTGAGCGTGGTGACATCGCCCAGCTCACGACGCTCGGCGACATCGCGCAGCAGTCGTCGCATGATCTTGCCGGAGCGGGTCTTCGGCAGCTCGGCGACGAGCAGAACCCGCTTGGGCTTGGCGATCGGGCCGAGCGTGGCACCGACGTGGTTGCGCAGCTCGGCGACCAGCTCCTCGGAGTCGGTGGCCGTACCGCGCAGGATCACGAACGCGACGATGGCCTGGCCGGTCGTCTCGTCCTTGGCGCCGACCACGGCGGCCTCGGCGACCGCCGGGTGTGACACGAGCGCCGACTCGACCTCGGTGGTCGAGATGTTGTGCCCGGACACGAGCATCACGTCGTCGACCCGGCCGAGCAGCCAGATGTCGCCGTCCTCGTCCCGCTTGGCACCGTCACCCGCGAAGTACCTGCCTTCGAAACGGGACCAGTAGGTGTCGATGTAACGCTGGTCGTCGCCCCAGATGGTGCGGAGCATCGACGGCCAGGGCTCGGTGAGGACGAGATAGCCGCCGCCGCCGTTCGGGACCTCGTTGCCCTCGTCGTCCACGACGGTGGCGGAGATGCCGGGCAGCGGGCGCTGCGCGGAGCCGGGCTTGGCCGCGGTGACGCCGGGAAGCGGCGAAATCATCATGGTGCCGGTCTCGGTCTGCCACCAGGTGTCCACGACGGGGCAGGCGTCGGCGCCGATGGTCTTGCGGTACCAGATCCATGCCTCGGGGTTGATCGGCTCACCGACCGAACCGAGGACACGCAGCGACGACAGATCGAACTTGGCGGGGATGTCGTCTCCCCACTTCATGAACGTGCGGATCGCGGTCGGCGCGGTGTACAGGATCGTGACGCCGTACTTCTGGATGATCTCCCAGAAGCGCCCCTGGTGCGGGGTGTCGGGCGTGCCTTCGTACATGATCTGGGTCGCGCCGTTGGCCAGCGGCCCGTAGACGATGTACGAGTGTCCGGTCACCCAGCCGATGTCGGCGGTGCACCAGTAGACGTCGGTCGCCGGCTTGAGGTCGAAGACCGCGTCGTGCGTGTACGCAGCCTGGGTGAGGAAGCCGCCGGAGGTGTGCAGGATGCCCTTCGGCTTACCCGTGGTGCCCGAGGTGTAGAGGATGAAGAGCGGCTGCTCCGCTTCGAAGGCTTCGGGGGTGTGCTCGGTGGACTGACGGCCCGTGATGTCGTGCCACCAGATGTCCCGGCCCTCGGTCCACGCGGTGTCCTGACCCGTGCGGCGGACCACGACCACGTGCTCGACGCCCTCGATACGGGAGACGGCTTCATCGACGGCGGGCTTGAGCGCCGACGGCTTGCCGCGGCGGT
>DATCWZ010000195.1:0-3314 GCA_036566065.1 Streptomyces sp.
CGGCCGGTGCCACGCCGTCCGCCGCTCCCTCGGCGAGCGAGAGCGCGCCACCGGAACCCGCGATGACGATCGACAAGTCGGCGAAGTACTCGATGGCGCTCAGGACGAACCAGGGCGACATCGCGATCGCGATGGACGCGGCCAAGACCCCGCACACCACGAACTCGTTCAAGGCCCTCGCGGACAAGGGCTTCTTCGACGGTACGACGTGTCACCGCCTGACCACGCAGAACATTTTCGTCCTGCAGTGCGGCGACCCGAAGGGCGACGGCACCGGCGGCCCGGGGTACACGATCCCGGACGAGAACCTGACGGCGCTGGGCAAGCCGGGTGCGGACGGCACCGTGACCTTCCCGGCGGGCACCGTCGCGATGGCGAACACCGGCCAGCCGGGCTCCGGCGGCAGCCAGTTCTTCCTGGTCTACAAGGACACCCATCTGCCGCCCTCGTACACGCCGTTCGGCACGATGGACGCCGAGGGCCTGAAGACCGTCAAGAACATCGCCGCGGCAGGCGTCGAGGGCGGCGCGCCCGACGGTGCGCCGAAGAAGCCCGTCAAGGTCGAGAAGGTGACCGTCGGCAAGGCCTGATCCCGCCGGGCGGCCGGTCCTCGTCCGCCGGCCCGTGCGGGCCGCAGAATTTCAGCCGCGCTGAGTGCGGACAGCCGGGCGGCCGGTCGCCTAGATTGGCGTTGTGCAGGGCGGGCGCTGCCCGCCCCAGGAACTGTGGATGATGCCCGGGGGCGAACCCCTTCGGGGCATCTGGTGGAGGAGGCGCTGTGACCAGCGACCCGTGGGGCCGTGTCGATGAGACGGGCACCGTGTACGTGCGTACAGCCGAGGGCGAGAAGGTCGTCGGATCGTGGCAGGCCGGTTCCCCCGAAGAGGCTCTGGCCTATTTCGAGCGCAAGTACGATGGTTTGGTCGTCGAGATCGGCCTCCTTGAGCGGCGGGTGAAGACCACCGATCTGTCGGCCAAGGACGCGATGGCGGCGATCGGTCATCTGCGTACGCAGGTCGACGAGCACCGTGCCGTCGGCGATCTCGCCGCGCTCGGCGCGCGGCTGGACGCGCTCGTGGCGACGGTCGACTCGCGACGCGAGGAGCGCAAGGTTCAGAGGGCCCGGCAGACCGATGAGGCCCGGCTGGCCAAGGAGGCCCTCGTCGCCGAGGCCGAGGGCTTGGCGGAGAGCGAGCAGTGGCGGGCGGCCGGTGAGCGGCTGCGGGCGCTGGTGGACACCTGGAAGGGGCTGCCCCGTCTCGACCGCAAGTCGGACGACGAGCTGTGGCACCGCTTCTCCCACGCGCGTTCGGCGTTCTCCAAGCGGCGCAAGGCCCACTTCGCCTCGCTGGACGCCCAGCGCGAGGAGGCCCGCAGGACCAAGGAGCGGCTGGTCGCCGAGGCCGAGGCCCTGTCGGGTTCCACGGACTGGGGCGCGACGTCCGCGCGCTACCGCGGCCTGATGGCCGAGTGGAAGGCCGCGGGCCGCGCCCAGCGCGAGTCCGAGGACGATCTGTGGAACCGCTTCCGCGGTGCCCAGGACGTGTTCTTCGCGGCCCGCGGCGGGGTCTTCGCGGAGCGGGACGCCGAACAGGGCGAGAACCTCAGGCTGAAGGAGGAGCTCGCGTCCGAGGCCGAGAAGCTGGTGCCGGTGGCCGACCTGAAGGCGGCCAGGGCCGCGTTCAGGTCCATCAACGAGCGCTGGGAGACCATCGGCCATGTGCCGCGTGACGCCCGCCCGAAGGTCGAGGGGCGGATGCACGCGGTGGAGCGGGCGCTCCAGGACGCCGAGGAGTCGGAGTGGCGCCGGACCAACCCGGAGGCGCGGGCGCGTGCCGAGGGTCTGACCGGCCAGCTCCAGGCGGCGGTGGACAAGCTGCGTACGCAGATCGACACGGCCCGCGCCTCGGGGAACAACGCCCGGGCGGACAAGCTGGCGAGGGAGCTGGAGGGCCGGCAGGCGCTGCTGGACCAGGCGCTCAAGGGCCTGGAGGAGTTCGGCGGCTGACCCGCCACCGGCTCCGCGTACGAGAGGGGCTCCCGCATGTGCCGCGTGGCGTGTGCAGGAGCCCCTCTCGTACGCGCTGCTAGGGTCTTTCGTTCGGATCAGGCCGGACGAGAGGCCCTAGGGCCTGCGGGCCGAGGTGACCCGGTAGACGTCGTAGACGCCCTCGACGCCGCGTACGGCCTTCAGCACGTGTCCCAGGTGCTTCGGGTCGCCCATCTCGAAGGTGAAGCGGGAGGTCGCCACCCGGTCGCGGGACGTCTGGACGGCCGCCGACAGGATGTTGACGTGCTGGTCGGACAGCACCCGGGTGACATCGGACAGCAGCCGGGAGCGGTCCAGCGCCTCGACCTGGATGGCCACCAGGAAGACGGACGACTGGGTGGGCGCCCATTCAACATCGAGGATGCGTTCGGGCTGCTGCGACAGCGAGTCGACGTTGACGCAGTCGGCGCGGTGCACCGAGACGCCGCTGCCCCGGGTGACGAATCCGATGATCGGATCGCCGGGTACGGGTGTGCAGCAGCGGGCGAGCTTGACCCACACGTCCTCGACGCCCTTGACGACGACACCGGGGTCGGCCTTGGCGCGGCGCTTGTTCCGGCCCGCGGGCGGTGCGCTCTCGGCCAGGTCCTCGCTGGCCGCGTCCGCGCCGCCGAGCGCCTGGACGAGTTTCTGCACGACGCCCTGGGCGGCCACATGGCCCTCGCCGATCGCCGCGTACAGCGAGGAGATGTCGGGGTAGCGCATCTCGTGGGCGAGCGTGACCAGGGAGTCGCCGGTCAGGATCCGCTGGATCGGCAGGTTCTGCTTGCGCATGGCACGTGCGATGGCGTCCTTGCCCTGCTCGATCGCCTCGTCGCGGCGCTCCTTGGAGAACCAGGCCCGGATCTTGTTCCTGGCGCGGGGCGACTTGACGAACCCGAGCCAGTCCCTGGAGGGTCCCGCGCCGGTCGCCTTGGAGGTGAAAACCTCCACCAGGTCGCCGTTGTCGAGGGTCGATTCGAGCGGTACGAGCCGGCCGTTGACCCGGGCCCCTATGGTCCTGTGGCCGACCTCCGTATGGACGGCGTAGGCGAAGTCGACCGGTGTCGCACCGGCGGGCAGCGCTATCACATCGCCCTTGGGCGTGAAGACGAAGACCTCGTTGCGCGACAGGTCGAAGCGGAGGGACTCCAGGAACTCGCTGGGGTCCTCGGTCTCCTTCTGCCAGTCCAGGAGCTGGCGCAGCCACGCCATGTCGTTGACGGTGTCCTGGCCGCGGCCGGTGTGCTTGGGGACGTCGGTACGCACCTTGGAGGCGCCGGCG
>DATCWZ010000635.1:0-2770 GCA_036566065.1 Streptomyces sp.
ATACGCCCGCCGAGGGCGACTCGGTACTTGCCACCGGCCCCGGTCGCCCCGCCCCGCGAGAGTAGCAAGTACCGATGCCCCGGCGGGCGTGTGGCCCCCGGTGCGCCGCCCCGCGCGCACCGAAGAGCGACCAACGATGAATCCCAAGACGCCGCCACTCAGCCCCTAGAACGTGAGCGCCGCGGCATCGTCCCAGCTGGTGGTCTTGGCGACCCGCGTCTGCGTCCCCCCCGCCGCCGGCACCGACCAGAGCTGTGACCCGCCGCTCCGATTGCTGCTGAAGACGATCGTGCCGCCGTCCTTCGACCAGGTCGGGTTGCCGTCCCACAGGGCGTTGAACGTGAGGCGCTTCACGGCGTAGGTGCTCCTGGTCAGCACGTAGAGGTCCATGTTGTTTCCGACCGCCCGGCCGTAGGCGACCTTCTTGCCGTCGGGCGACCAGGTCGGCCTCGTGACCGGGGTCGAGGGCTGTGACAGCACATACGGATCGCCGTTCGGGTACACCTCGTTGATGCTCAACCCGTGGCCCCCGACGTACAGGATCGACGCACCGCTCGGACTGTAGCTGGGATATCCCCCTTCTATGACGGTCTGGGAGTTGTCCACCACCCAATCCATGGTGCCGGTCGCGAGATCCAGCGTCGCCAGATACTGGGCGACGCCGTCGAAGCTGATCGCCGTCACCAGGTGCTTGCCGTCGGGCGCCCACGAGGGGTCCATGATGTCGAACCAGGCGGGCGTGGATCGGGCCCAGTGCTTGTGGGTCCCGTCGGCATCCATCAGGAACACGTCCCAGTGCAGGACCTGGTTGGCGTCGGGCCGCTTGCGCATGAAGGCCAGATGCTTGTTGTCACGCGACCAGGCCGGCGCGAGCTCGTCTCCCGACCAGGTGGTCAGCTGCTTCCGGCCGGTGCCGTCGCCGTTCATGACCCAGATGCCGGCATTGCCGTTGACCCGGGACTCGTAGGCGATCTTCACCCCGACCAACGCCGCGGTAAGGGCCGAGGGGGAACCGTCGAACCCGTCGGCGGCGGGCGTCGAGGCCTGGGGCTCGGCGGAGGGCGCCAGCGGCTGCTCGCCGCCGTCACAGGCGGCGAGGGCGCAGAGAAGGCCCGCGCCGAGCAGTCGGGCGAGCAGGCGGGCGGGTGAGGCGAGCGGCATCGTAATCTCCTGGGACCGGGTCCCGATCGTGGTAAGTGTCGTTCGGATCGACAACGGCGCCACGATACGGCGAGATGTTCACCCCCAACTCACCGGCCCCATCACCTGGGAATCACCTCGCCTCCTGGCCTCGGCTTAGCCCCCCCGAACGACTCCTCCTGGCCTCCCGCCTTCGGCCTGTATTCGCCCGCCTCACCCACGAACGCTCCAGACTCCGGATCGACCGCGATCCACTTGGCGCCGGGCGTTCGGCCGCTGCAGCGTCTTGGCCGGCGTTGCGCGCGGACCGCGCTTCCGCGGGATGAGACTGGCGTGATTTCGCGGTGATTGTCGCCCGTACCATTGGGCCATCCGACGGGCGGTGGCGCAGATGGTCCGCCATTCGACCCGGCAACTGGTGACAATGGAACGACGAGGCAGTCAATGACGGCGGACTACAATGGCTGGGCGGATCGCCCTGAAGAGGAGCGGGAGGCGGGAGACGCAGTGGAAGAACGGCATGCGCCTGCAGGCAGTCAGGGAGGGCACCAGGTCGGGCTGAGTCGCGACCAGATCGCGTTGGTGCAGGCTACCTGGCAGCAGGTGGCTCCGATCGCCGACACCGCTGCGCGGCTCTTCTACGGTTGCCTCTTCGAGCTGGAACCCGAGCTGCGCTCGCTGTTCGGCCGCACCGATATGGAAGAGCAGCGCCGGAAGCTGATGCAGATGCTGGCCGTGGCCGTGGCGGCCCTGGACCGGCTGGAAACGCTCCGCCCCGCGCTGGAGGCGCTGGGTCGCCGGCACGTCGACTACGGCGTGGAGAACCGCCACTACAGCATGGTAGGCGCGGCGTTGCTCTGGACGTTGGAGCAGGGATTGGGCGACGAGTACACCGGGTCGGTCCGGGACGCCTGGACGGCGGCGTATACCACCCTGTCCACGATCATGCAGGACGCGGCCGCGGCCGGGCGGGAAGCGGCCTGAGCGCGCGGAAGTTGTCATCCCGAGCGCGGCGAGGGACCTGCGTCGCCCGCCTCCATGGCCCCCATGTCAGAGGGAGGAAAACACGGCAGGTCCGAGCGCTGTTCTGCCCGGACCTGCCCACAACGTCCCGACTCCAACTACCAGGCGACCGCGTACCGCGAGAAATGGTCGATCTCCGCATCGACCGCGTCGTCGGCCTTACGGTCCGTCGACGGGGGCAATTCCAGGATCTGATTGCCCTGGATGTAGGCGACCATGAGGTCGCTGGAGATCGGCCGCACGCAGCCCTTGTACGAGAGCGTGAGCCGCGCGGACCTCGCGAACTGGAGCCCCTGCGGGCCGAAGCTCAGGTCAACCAGCGACGAGGTCGGCGCCTCGGCGACGATCAGCTCCTCCTGGGCGAGGGCGCCGGCCGGGATGACCAGCTGATGCTCCCCCACCTTGATCGTGCCGCCCTGCGGGCCGATGATCTCCGCGGCCGCCTCGTAGTCCCGCGGCTCGCAGCGCAGGAGCTGGATTTCCGGACCGCCCTTCTCGCCCGGATGCGCGCGCTTCCACTGCTCCTTCTGGAGCTTGTATCTTTGCAAATGGCCCACAATAAAAAAAAAACTTTTATCTAACTTAACCAAACCCAACCTAACCTACC
>DATCWZ010000603.1:0-4100 GCA_036566065.1 Streptomyces sp.
GATGGCGATGGTGATGAACCTCGACAAGTGCATCGGCTGCCACACCTGCTCGGTCACCTGCAAGCAGGCGTGGACCAACCGGACCGGCACGGAGTACGTCTGGTTCAACAACGTCGAGACCCGGCCCGGCCAGGGCTACCCGCGGCGCTACGAGGACCAGGAGACCTGGAAGGGCGGCTGGGAACTCAACAAGCGCGGCCGGCTCGGGCTCAAGGCGGGCAGCCGGTTCAAGAAGCTGATCACCATCTTCTCCAACCCCACGCTCCCCAAGCTCGACGACTACTACGAGCCCTGGACGTACGACTACGAAACCCTGATCAACGCCCCTCTGCAGGAGCACACCCCCGTCGCACGGCCCAAGTCGCTGATCACCGGCAAGGACATGAAGATCACCTGGTCGGCGAACTGGGACGACAACCTCGGCGGCTCGTCCGAACACGGGAACAAGGACGTCCTGCTCAACGAGGTCGCCGACAAGGTGAAGTTCGAGTTCGAGCAGACGTTCATGTTCTACCTGCCAAGGATCTGCGAACACTGCCTGAACCCCTCGTGCGCCGCCTCCTGTCCCTCCGGAGCGATCTACAAGCGCAGCGAGGACGGCATCGTCCTGGTCGACCAGGACCGCTGCCGCGGGTGGCGGATGTGCATCACCGGCTGCCCGTACAAGAAGATCTACTTCAACCACCGCACCGGCAAGGCGGAGAAGTGCACCTTCTGCTTCCCCCGCATCGAAGTGGGGCTGCCCACCGTCTGCGCCGAGACGTGCGTCGGACGGCTGCGCTATATCGGCCTGATCCTCTACGACGCCGACCGGGTCCTGGAGGCCGCGTCCACCCCTGACGACCACGACCTGTACGAGGCGCAGCGCAGCGTCTTCCTCGACCCGGCCGACCCCGAGGTGATGGCCGCCGCCGAGCGTGAGGGCATCCCCCGCGACTGGGTCCTGGCCGCGCAGCGTTCACCCATCCACGCCCTGATCAACACCTACAAGGTCGCTCTGCCCCTCCACCCGGAATACCGCACCATGCCGATGGTCTGGTACATCCCACCGCTGTCCCCCCTCGTCGACGCGGTCGGCAGGACCGGCCAGGACGCCGAGGACCGCGGCAATCTGTTCGCGGCGATCGACGCGATGCGGATTCCGGTGGAGTACCTCGCGGAACTGTTCACGGCCGGTGACACGGCCCCCGTCGACGCCGTGCTGCGCCGGCTCGCAGCCATGCGCAGCTATATGCGCGACATCAACCTCGGCCACGAGCCCGACGCCTCCATTCCCGAAGCCGTCGGTATGTCCGAGGAGGAGATGTACGAGATGTACCGTCTCCTGGCGCTGGCCAAGTACGACGAGCGCTATGTCATTCCTCCCGCACACGCCGAACAGGCGCACGGGCTGGAGGAGCTGGCCACCGAATGCAGCCTGAACTACGAGGACGGGCCCGGGATGGGGGGCTCCGGACCGTTCGGCGAGACCTCCGGCGGCGCCTCCCCGGTCGCCGTGGAGAACTTCCACATGCTGCAGGTCCGTCAGTCCAGTGACTCCGCCACCGATCCCGCTGACAAGTCCTCCCGCATAAACCTCCTCAACTGGGACGGCAGGGGAAGGCCCCGGGGACTGTTCCCGAAGCGCCCGGGAACCGGGGGCGGACGTCCCGAAAAGCCGACAGACACCACCGACCCGCACCCCGAGAGCGAGCCGAAGCCATGAGCCGCCGAACCGACACCTCTCTGAACGGGCCCGCCTGGCAGGTCCAGTCGCTGCTGCTCGCCTATCCCGATGAGCGGCTGCCCGAGAACGCTCGTCTGACCCGCCGCGTCGCGGCGGCTCTGCCCGAGCCGGTCGCGGCTCCCCTGCGCCGGTTTCTGGACCATGTGGATGCCACCGACCCGGCGGAGCTGGCCGCCGAGTACGTCGCGGTCTTCGACCACCGCAGGCGTTGCTGCCCGTTCCTGACCTATTACGCCCACGGCGACACCCGCAAACGCGGTGTCGCCCTGCTGGGCATGAAGCAGACCTACGCGGCAGCCGGCCTGCGGCTGTCCGACGACGAACTCCCCGACCACCTGGCTGTCGTCCTGGAGTTCGCCTCCGCCGAGCCCGAAGCCGGACGGCGGCTGCTGCTGGAGCACAGGGCGGGTCTGGAACTGCTGCGCCTGGCCCTGCACGACGCTTCCGCCCCCTGGGCGGACGTCCTGGAGTCCGTCTCGGCGACCCTGCCACCGCTGGCCGGGAACGAGCGCGAGGCAGTCGCCCGCCTCGCCGCCGAAGGCCCGCCCGAGGAACAAGTGGGCCTGACGCCGTTCGCACCGCCCCAGTTCATGCCGGACCCGGTCGGAGGCCGCCGATGATCCCGACAGCCACAGTACCGGCCATGCAGTACGCCGCCGCCGATCCCGGTGCGGCGGGCATCCTGCTGTGGGTGATCCTGCCGTACGTGGCCCTGGTGGTGTTCGCCGGCGGCCACATCTGGCGCTACCGCTACGACAAGTTCGGCTGGACCACCCGCTCCTCCCAACTGATGGAGAAGCGCCTGCTGCGCATCGGCAGCCCGCTGTTCCACTTCGGCATCCTGGTGGTCCTCATCGGTCATATCGGCGGCCTGCTGGTCCCGCACAGTTGGACCGAGGCCATCGGGATCACCGAGCACACCTACCACGTCACAGCCGTCGTTCTGGGAACCATCGCGGGGGTGTGCACACTCGGCGGGATCATCATCCTGATCTACCGGCGCCGTACCGTCGGACCCGTCTTCATCGCCACCACCCGCAACGACAAGCTGATGTACGTCATGCTCACCCTGACCCTGGTACTCGGGTTGGCGGCCACCGTGGCCGCCAACATCGTCGGCGACGGCTACGACTACCGGACCACCATCTCTCCCTGGTTCCGGTCGATTTTCTACTTTCAGCCAGACCCCGGACTGATGACCGGTGTGCCAGTGCTGTTCCAGCTCCACGCGCTCAGCGCACTGGCACTGTTCGCGATCTGGCCGTTCACACGGCTGGTCCACATGCTCACCGCGCCTCTGGGCTACCTCACCCGCCCCTACATCGTCTACCGCAGCCGGGACGCACATCTGGGCTCACGAGCGCCACGGCGCGGATGGGAACGCATCCGCTGAACGACGAGGACCGGCCCCCTCCGGGGCCGTCATCCGGCTGCGGCACCGGCGTCCTCGGCGTCCCAGCGCAGCAGGTCGCCCGGCTGGCACTCGAGCGCCTCGCAGAGCGCGGCGAGTGTGGCAAAGCGTACGGCCTTGGCACGGCCGTTCTTGAGTACCGCCAGGTTGGCCGGGGTGATCCCCACGCGGTCCGCGAGCTCACCTACGGACATCTTCCGCCTGGCCAGCATCACATCGATGTCGACGGCGATCGGCATCAGATCACCTCGTCCAACTCGGCCTGCATCTGCGCCGCTTCGACGTCGCGCGCGACGGCCTGGGACAGCAGCATCCGCAGTACGAGCACGATGAGCGCGACCCCCAGGATGGCCAGGCCGATCCCGGCCATGATGACGGTGACGCCCGGGTCCTCGCGCTGGCCCGGCGCGTTGACGGCCGTGACGGCGAACCACAGGAGGGAGGCGGCGACGATGGCGCCGATCACGCCGTCCACGTAGCGGAAGGCCGCGTGGGAGAACACGGTTCCGCGCCGCACCATTGTCACCAGCTTCCATACGCAGACCACGGCGACCTGGACCGACACCATGCCCAGGATCGTGATCACGCGCAGCGGGGTCAGTGGGAGCGACCCGTCCTCCGGGTCGCTCCCACTGACCAGCGCCCACATCATCCCTGCTTGTACGAACACGGTGCCGACCGACACCACCATGAGCACGGCGCGCAGCGCGTACACAGTCAGCTTTCCCACAACCCGTCCTTCCATCGAACTACGATGGGAATCTATCGAGAATCGATAGATAGAGCAAGGGGCGGGGCGTTGCTTCCGGCTTCCTCAGGCCGGGACGGCCTTGGCCAGGTCCACCACACCCCCGTCCGGTGCACCGGGAAGCGGAACGTACCCCTGCTTCTGGTACAGGTCGAGGTTGTGGCGGCTGGCGGCACCGGTGGACAGGACGATGCGCAGACATCCCTCCCCGGCCG
>DATCWZ010000744.1:0-3368 GCA_036566065.1 Streptomyces sp.
GCGCCCCCGGCGACTGGCCCCGACCCGGCCACCCTCGCGGCCGCCATGGCCAACCTCACCCCGGAGCAGCGGGCCGCCCTCGGCCTCTGACCCACCAACGCCGACCCCGGCACCAGCAATGCCGGGGTCGGCCCCCCAACCCAACCCGATCCGGCCCAGCGCGACAAGACCCGACCCGAGCCCCTGCCGTCCCCCGACAGAGAGGCCCGTAGTGGGAACCCTCGAACTGCCCAACTACCGCATCGTCACCCTGGCCCCCGACCAGGCCTCCGCCCTCGAGCAGGCGTGCCTGGCACACGACGACCGAACCGACCAACCCTGCCGCCTCTGCGGGCGGCACTGCTGGGGAGTCGTCTGCCGGCCCTGCAAGGACGCATGCACCCACGAATACACCGTGAACGGCTACCTGCTGCGAGTCAGCGGAACACGCGACGCCAAGGCCCGCTGCCTCACCTGCGGCGAGCTCTGGTCGCTACGACGCGGAGCCCAGATCGCCAACGTCTGCGTCCGCAACAACCTCGCCCGGCAGGAAGTGCCACCCTGCGCCCGCTGCGGCGCCACCAGCGGCACCGAGCTGCACCACTGGGCACCCCGCGCCATCTTCAACGACGCCGACGAATGGCCGGTAGCACCACTCTGCCCGACCTGTCACACCACCTGGCACAACGCCATGCGCACCGCCCGCGGGGTCAGCCTGCCCCCCGAACAGCGCATCGGGACCTCACCATGGGAGAAGACTGCATGACCGGCCCCTACGCCTCCGCCGCCGCCGCTTACTGGCAAGCGGGCTGGCGCGGCATCGTGCCGCTCCCCGCAAGGGCCAAGAAGAACCCACCCAGCGGCTTCACCGGCTCCACCGGCGTGGACCCCTCCTACGCCGACCTCGACGCATGGGCCACCGGCCCCGAAGGCTCCGGCAACATCGCCCTCCGGATGCCGCGCGACGTCATCGGAATCGACGTCGACGCCTACGGCGACAAGCTCGGCCGGCAGACCCTCGAGGCCGCCGAGCTCACCCACGGCGCCCTCCCGGACACCTGGAGAACCACCAGCCGCGACGACGGCGTCTCCGGGATCCGCCTCTACCGGGTGCCCGAGGGCCTCGCCTGGCCCGGCGAGATCGGGCCGTCCACGGAGCTCATCCAGCACCGCCACCGCTACGCCCTCGTCTGGCCCTCCATCCACCCCGAGGGACGCACCTACCGGTGGATCAACCCCGACGGCATCGTCTCCGCCACCATCCCCGACGTCGACGAGCTGCCGTGGCTGCCCGACGCATGGGTGCAGGCCTACACCGGCAGACAGCTCGCCGAGACCTTCGCCCGCAACAACCACACCGCCATGACCGTCGCCCGGTGGATGCTCGAGCTGCCCCACGCGCAGGACCCGATGTGCAGCCGCATGGAGAACGCCATCACCCAGATGGTCGAAGCACTGCCCGGCTCCGCGCACAACGCCGCCCGCGACATGGCCATGCGCTGCCTGCGGCTGGCCGAGGAGGGCCACCACGGGCTGCTCGCCGCCCTCGAGGAGGGCCGGCGCATGTTCGTCAAGGACGCCACCAACCCGGACCGCGGCTACCTGGGAAAGACCAGGCGCACCGAGCCCGAGGCCGGCGGCGAATGGGCCGACGTCGTCACCAGCGCCGGCAACTTCATCACCGCCAACCCGTCCGGCGTCTCCACCTGCGACTGCTACGGCCAGATCACCAACCTGCTCACAGGCCCTGCCCCGGCCGCCACCAACGGATCCCTGGCGCTCGCCGCCCCCACCCCCGCCAAGGCCGAGGTCAGCCCCGACCCCGCCGACGGCGGCGACGACACCCCCAAGAGGCTCAAGGACGGTGCCACGTTCATCCTCGACGCCCCCGTCGACGTGCCCGCCGTCTGGGGGTTCGGCGACGATGTCCTGTGGGCTGTCGGCGAGGCGCTGATGATCGTGGGCCCGCCCGGCGTCGGCAAGACCACCCTCACCACCCAGGTCGTCCGAGGGCTCCTCGGGCTCGAGGCCGCTGTCCTCGGCTACGGCGTCAGCCCCAGCTCGGGACGCATCCTCTACCTGGCCATGGACCGGCCCGCGCAGATCGCCCGCGCCATGCGCCGGTCCTTCACCGAGGACGAGCGCGACATCCTCGCCGATCGCCTCCGCGTCTGGGAAGGGCCGCCACCGGGAGACATCGCCCGGCACACCGACCTGCTCGTCACCCTCGCCCACCTCGCCGGCGCCACCACCATCATCGTCGACAGCCTTAAGGACGCGGCGGTAGGGCTCACCGAGGACGAGATCGGCGCCGGCTACAACCGTGCCCGGCAGACCGCGCTGGCCAACGGCATCCAGGTTCTCGAGCTGCACCACCTCGTCAAGCGCGGGCCCAACGGGTCGAAGCCCAACACCCTCGCCGACGTCTACGGCTCCGCCTGGCTCACCGCCGGCGCCGGTTCCGTCCTGCTCCTCTGGGGCTCCGCCGGCGACCCGCTGATCGAGGCCACACACCTCAAGCAGCCGGCGTCGGAGGTGGGCCCGCTGCGGGTCCTGCACGACCATCAGGCCGGGCGTTCGTCCGTCATCGGTGGTGGCGACCTCGTCGAGATCGTCGCCGGATTCGGCCCCAGCGGGGTCGGGGCACGGGACATCGCACGGGCTCTCTACCAGACCGACGACCCGTCCAAGTCGGAGGTCGAGAAGGCCCGAGGGAAGCTCAAGCGGATGGCCGCCAAGGGCGACCTCGAGGTCGTCGACGACGGCGAGTTCACCCGTTGGAAGGCCGCCAACGTTGACGCCAACGCCCACCAATCCACAGGGTTTATCCACAGCCCCAGTGTTGGCTACGTTGGCGCAAACGTTGGCGCTCTGACCAGCACAAACACCCAAAACGTTGGCGACGTTGGAGCCCCGTTGCACCCCCCGCCAACGCCGTCCCCCCCTTTAAAGGGGGACGGCAGGGGTGAGGCATTGGCCAAGCCGCTCGAGAACATCGTCGAACGCACCGTCGCGGGCGAGCGACACCTCGTCAACCTGACCACCGGCGAGGTCGTCGGATGACCGCCACCCAGCCCGCCCTCTTCCCTGTCGAGGCGCGACCCCTCGACGCCAAGCCCACCCCGGCCGAGACAGAGTGCCCGTCCTGCGGCGCGCCAGTCATCGCCGCCCTCGTGGACCGCGTCATGCCGGCCGTCGCCGTCGACCCGGTCGCCCTCACCCCGCTCGGCGAGCTGCAGGCGCTCATGGCGGGGCGGCGCACCTTCGACCACTGGCACGAGGGCCTCGACGCCAGGACGGCGTGGACCATCGCCCGCTGCCCCGCCGACCCGGACCATCCCGTCCGCCCGGAACACCGGTGCGGCGCGGATCCGCCGGAGCACTACCCG
>DATCWZ010000234.1:0-8753 GCA_036566065.1 Streptomyces sp.
GGGCTGCCCGCCGCGCCCTGCGCCGCTCGCGGCGCATCTGCCGCGCGGTGCTGCTCGGCACGGACACCACGCCGTTGCGCTGATTCCACACCTGGCGGGTCACCCACACGTCCAGCACCGACCAGGTCGCGACCACCGTGCTGCCCACCCCGCTGAGCACCATCGGGAAGGCCAGCCAGGAGCCGGCCAGCGTGCACAGGAAGGCCACCACGGCCTGGATGAGCGTCAGCGACATGATGAGGACGGCCCGCACGGCGGCCGTCCGGACGGGATCGGGCATCCGCCGCCGTATCGCCGGCTCCTCCACCCACAACTGCCGCCGGGCCGTGGCCGACGGCGGAGTGCTCCGATGCTCGTACATGTCCAAGACCCTCAACTCCCCGGCGCTGTCCGACTTCTCCGCTGGCGTCCGCCGCCTCCGTACAGACGGACGAATGACTCACGGGGAAGATTCCCGCGAAAGACGCTCACCATGGCCGGAAGGTTGCAGAACGAATAATTCCAGCCAACTGCCCGGTGCGGATATATGGCACTCTGCCAGTTGTCCTGTGCCATATTCGTGAATTCCATCTCCGGGAATACCGGGGCAACCCGTGACCGGAGAGCGCCAGAGCGGCTGAAAATCGTCCGGACATGCCTTCGAGTTGTCAGCGTGTCAGTAGTAGGCTCGCGCCGTTTGTTGACGGAACGCCGAATCGACCACCCCCGCCACGCGGGGTCGAGCTGGGGGAGGCCATGCGCTTTCGCGGGAAGTCCATCCGCAGGAAGATCGTGGCGTTGCTCCTGGTGCCGCTCGTCTCCCTTACGGGACTCTGGGTCTTCGCCACCGTCGTCACCGGCCGCGAGGCCGGCGAACTCATGGGCGCGAGCACTGTCGTGCGGAAGGTCGGCATTCCGATGGAGGAAGCCGTCCGCGCCGTCCAGGCCGAACGCCGCCAGACACTGGTGTTCCTCGCCGACCCCCGCGCCTCCGACGCCCTCCCGGAGCTGCGCATCCGGCGCGCCGCCACCGACCGGGAAGTGGCCGATGTCAGGGCGAGCGCGCGGCAGAAGGACATCCGCGCCTCGCTGGGTTCCGAGGCCGAGACCCAGCTCGATTCGGTCCTCGGGGAGATCGACGGTCTGGCGGCGCTGCGGCAGTCGGTTGAGAAGCGCACCATCGACCGGCCCCACGCCATGGCGTTCTACAACGGTCTCATCGACCCCGG
Organism: Streptomyces sp.; assembly: GCA_036566065.1. Lineage (GTDB taxonomy): Bacteria > Actinomycetota > Actinomycetes > Streptomycetales > Streptomycetaceae > Streptomyces. Next base: position 1,209 of record DATCWZ010000234.1, read on the forward strand.
CTACCGCTTCCTCAACGGCCTGCGCACGATGGACAACGTCACGATGGACCGGCAGGTCAGGGCGCTGGTCGGGATATCCCGGGCCCGTGAACTGCTCTCCCGCGAGGACGCGTTGATCGCCTCCGGGCTGACCGCGGGACGGCTCGGCGCGCCCGACCTGCGGAAGATCTCCGATCTGGTCGCGGGCCGCGACCTGCTGTACGACGTCAACCTGGACCTGCTGCCCGGCCCCGAGCGCCGGCACATGGAGCAGTACTGGCGCGGCGCCGCCACCGAGCCGCTGCGCACCGCCGAGAACGCCCTCATCGAGGACGGGCCGTTCAAGAAGCCGGGCGAGATCGACTCGGAACGCTGGCAGGAGGCCGCCCCGCCCGTCCTCGACCGGCTTGCCGATGATTCCATCGAGCTGGCCCACCGCTTCCAGGACCGCGCCGAGCCCGTCGGCTACCGGGTCCTGCTCCAGGCGGGAATCGCCGGTGTCCTCGGCTTCCTCGCCCTGCTGGTCTCGGTTTTCGTGTCCGTACGGATCGGCCGCGAGCTGATCCGCGACCTCTCCCGGCTGCGCAAGGACGCCCACGAGGTCTCCGGTGTCCGGCTGCCCAGCGTGATGCGCAGACTGGCGGCGGGGGAACGGGTCGATGTCGAGACCGAGGCACCGCACCTCCAGTACGAGCGGGACGAGATCGGCCAGGTCGGCCAGGCCCTCAACACCCTCCAGCGCGCGGCCGTCGAGGCCGCGGTCAAGCAGGCGGACATGCGGCGCGGCGTCTCCGAGGTTTTCGTCAACCTCGCCCGGCGCAACCAGGTGCTCCTGCACCGCCAGTTGACGCTCCTGGACACCATGGAGCGCCGTACGGAGAACAGCGACGAGCTCGCCGACCTCTTCCGCCTCGACCACCTCACCACCCGCATGCGCCGGCACGCCGAAGGTCTCGTGATCCTCTCCGGCGCCGCCCCGTCCCGGCAGTGGCGCAAGCCCATCCAGCTCATGGACGTGGTCAGGGCGGCGGTCGCCGAGGTGGAGGACTACGAGCGGATCGAGGTCCGCCGGCTGCCCCGGATCGGCGTGGGCGGCCCCGCGGTGGCCGACCTCACGCACCTGATCGCCGAACTCCTGGAGAACGCCACGGTGTTCTCGCCCCCGCACACCGCGGTCCAGGTGCACGGCGAACGCGTCGCCAACGGCTTCACCCTGGAGATCCACGACCGGGGCCTCGGCATGACCCCTGAGGTCCTGCTGGACGCCAATCTGAGGCTCGCCGAGACCCCCGACTTCGAACTCTCCGACACGGACCGGCTCGGCCTCTTCGTGGTCAGCCGGCTGGCACAGCGGCAGAACGTCCGTGTGTCGCTCCAGATGTCGCCGTACGGAGGCACCACCGCGGTCGTCTTCATTCCGGCACCCCTGCTCACCGACGGCCCCGACGCCCCTGATACCCATGGCACCGGATTCCGTCTCGACCGCAGGTCGACGGGGACCGGGGACCACGCGCAGTCCGCGCTTTCCCCGGTCCCCACCGGCCTCGGCGATCCGCCCCTGCTGGACGGCCCCGTCGAGCTCGAAGGCCCCGTAGGCGCACTGGACTTCACCGGCGACCCGGCCCTGGACCGGGCGCTCGACCCGGCCCTGGCACCCGTACTCGACGGCGTCCGCGACCTGGAGGACACCGAGAGCGAACGCGGCGGCATCTTCCGCGCCCGCGACCGGCAGGCCCGCGAAACCCGCGACCAGCACCAGCAGCCCCGCGGCCGGAGTGACGACCGGCCCGGCGATGTCAGCCCGATGCGCCCCGCGCGACACGTCCCGCTGCCCCGGCGCAAGCCGCCCACCCTCATCACCGACCGGGGCCGCCGCGTCGACGAACCGGTGCCCTTCCCCGCCCAGCGAGGACCCGGGTCCCGGCCCACCCAGGCCGCCCCTTCGACCGGGCGCGAGAAGGTGGGTGGCCTGCCGCGCCGGGTTCGCCAGGCCAGCCTCGCCTCCCAGCTCCGGGAGGGATCCGCGGCGCGGACCTCCGGCCGGATCCCCGCGGACACCTTCGACGATCTCGAACGTGACGCGGACGAAGTACGCGACCGTATGGCTTCGCTTCAGCGTGGCTGGCAGCGCGGTCGTCGGCAGAACGCCGAGGACCCGACCGGCCCCGGCGACACAGCACCAGGAACAACAACGGGAGGGGACGGTCGATGACCGCACCGAACGCCGCAGCACTCCATGCCGCACGCCAGGGTGCAGGCGAACTCAACTGGCTGCTCGACGAACTCGTCGAGCGCGTCGCCAGCATCCGTAAGGCGCTGGTGCTCTCCAGCGACGGCCTCGCCACCGGCACGTCCCAGGACCTCAGCCGGGAGGACAGCGAGCATCTGGCGGCTGTGGCCTCCGGCTTCCACAGCCTGGCCAAGGGCGTCGGCCGCCACTTCGACGCGGGCAGGGTCCGCCAGACCGTCGTGGAGCTCGACGAGGCATTCCTCTTCGTCACCGCGGCAGGTGACGGCAGTTGCCTCGCCGTCCTGGCCGACTCCGACTCGGATGTCGGGCAGGTGGCGTACGAGATGACCCTGATGGTCAAACGCGTGGGCATCCATCTGGCCAACGCGCCCCGCACATCCGGTCTGCCCGCCGGAGGGTGAGTGGATGGCATGAGCGCTGACCGCTTCCGGGGCGCGGTCTCCGGATTCCCGGCCGTCTCCACCGGCCCAGGAACGCCGCGTTGGTACGACGCCGACGCGGGCCCGGTGGTCCGCCCGTACGCCATGACCAGGGGCCGTACCAGCAGCGCGTCCCGTCATTGTCTCGACCTGATCGCGGTCGTCGTTCCCGAACCGGCGGCCGATGATCCCGGCCGGGACCAGACGCTCTCCCCGGAACATGTGGAGATCGTCGAACTCTGCAGCGACATGCCCCAGTCGATCGCCGAGCTAGCCGCCGGTCTCGACCTCCCCGTAGGGGTGGTACGGGTACTGGTGGGCGACCTCGTCGAGGACGAACTGGTTCATGTCACCCGCCCCGTTCCGCCGGCCGAACTGCCGGACGTGAACATTCTTCGCGAGGTGATCAATGGCCTTCGGGCGCTCTAGCCGCAGCAAGCGGCCCGTCGAGCCCGTTAACCTGAAAATCCTGGTGGCGGGCGGGTTCGGCGTGGGCAAGACCACCCTGGTGGGCGCGGTCAGCGAGATCAGACCGCTGCGTACGGAGGAACAGCTCAGCGAGGCGGGCCGTCCGGTGGACGACCTCGCGGGTGTCGAAGGCAAGAGCACCACCACGGTGGCGATGGACTTCGGACGGATCACCCTGCGCGAGGACCTGGTGCTGTATCTGTTCGGCACGCCGGGACAGGACAGGTTCTGGTTCCTCTGGGACGAACTGGCCCAGGGCTCGCTGGGTGCGGTCGTCCTCGCGGACACCCGGCGGCTGGAGGACTGCTTCGCGGCCATCGACTACTTCGAGCGCAGAGCGATCCCGTTCACCGTCGCCGTCAACCGGTTCGAGGGGGCTGAGGAATTCCCCACCGATACGGTACGGGCGGCGCTGGACCTCGACCCGCAGGTGCCGCTGCTGCAGTGCGACGCCCGCGACCGGGCATCCGTACGGGATGTGCTCGTCGCGGTGGTCGAGGACGCCCTGTCCCGGGCCGACCGGCCCCGGGAGCCAGCCGCCACCTGAGTACCGAACGCGGCCCGTACCCCCGCCGACCGGGGTACGGGCCGCGCGTTGTACGGAGCGGGAACCGGTTGAGGAGTCTTCACCTGCCATGACGGGCCGTCAAGGGCGACAACAGCCCCACGCGTCAGGCGTTCTCCGCCAGCCACTTGGCGGCGGTCGCGGCCAGTTCATGATCCCGGCCCGCGAGCATCATCCGTATCATCTGGACGTCACCGCGCAACGACCACGCGGGATGCCCGAACGTGGCCGGGTTGTTTCCCTCGATCAGGAAATGCGCAGGCCAGGCGGTCCCGTACCCGATCAGCGGCAGCGCCGCCGCGTACCGCTTCCTGCCGCGGGCCAGCCCGTAAGCCGTCACCGCGAGACCGGTCAGCGTCCCCGTCAGATGGACCCACCTGGTCGCGGCCCTGGAGTGCATCGCGACATAGTAGGGCCAGAATTCCTCGTACGTGTCGAACGTCTGCTGTGACATAAGGGCACCGTAATGGCTCGAACGGCAACCGGATACGGCAGTTCCGCGTCCGAAAAGAAGAGCGGGCGGCCGGAGCCCACGGGGGTGGTCCCGGTCGCCCGTTCACGGCGTCACGCGCCGCAGTTGAGCTGGGCCTCAGTGCCCCGCGACGGACCGCCATGCCACCGGGAAGTCGAAGTAGGTGCCCGGAAAGAGTTCAGGCTGATAGGTGTAGTGCCACCACTCCTCGGCCAGATTCACGAAGCCGAGACCGGTGAGCGTCTGCTTGAGGAACTGCCGGTTGGCGCGCTGTTGCCCCTGAACGCGCGGGTCGTCCGTATGCGACAGGGTGTCGAAACAGTCGTAACCCGTGCCCATGTCCACCGAATTGTCTGGAAAGCGCTCATCCTGCGGTGCGAAGCATGGCGTCAGCTCGTCGCCGGGCCGGTAGGGCCTGGTCGCCGGGGCGGGCAGTCTCACCACCGTCAGGTCGACCGTGCTGCCGCGGCTGTGCCCCGACTTCTCCGCGATGTAGCCGTCCTCGAACAGGCGCGCCTTGTCGACCCGCGGATAGAACTCGTCCTTCATTTTCTGGTCATCGAGATCCCTGGCCCAGCGCACGAAGTGATCCACCGCCCGCTGCGGCCGGTAGCAGTCGTACACCTTGAGCGAATAGCCCTGGCGCAGCAGCCGCTTCTGCGCGGTGTGCAGCGCACGGGCCGCCGGGCGGGTCAGAATGCAGACGCGCTGCCGGTATCCGTCCACCGGCTCGCCCATGAAGTTGTGAGCGGTCGGGTAGCGCATCTCCTGGATGATCGTCGGATCCACGGAGCGCAGGGCCACGAAGTCCCCGGGAGCCCTGGGTTCCGGGTTCGCTCGGGCCACCGGGGCGGCCGCGGTCATGGCGAGCAGGGTGGCGGCAGCGGCTGTCAGCGCGCGCAAAGCGGTAGTAATTCCTGTCATGGGCACATCGTTTATCAGTTCCGGCCGCTTGGGGAAAGGGTGATCGGATACAGTCCGGCCCGTGTCCGCGCCCATGAACAGGCCCGCACGGCCCGTGAATTCGCCCGCCCCGCTGAGGGACTCCCACTGCGGCAGTTGCGGAGCCCCCTACCCCGCGTCCGTCATCACGGCCGTCGTCTGGCCGCGCACCTGCACGGTCTGCGGCGACACCGCCTACCGCAATCCGCTGCCGGTCGCCGTCGCACTGCTGCCCGTCACCGGTCCCGGCGGCACCGGCCTCGTCGTCATCACCCGCACCATCCCGCCGCAGCTCGGCGGCCTCGCACTGCCGGGCGGATTCATCGACCACGCCGAGGACTGGCGCCATGCGGTGGTACGGGAACTGCGCGAGGAAACCGGCATCGGGGCCGCAGACACGGATGTCCGGCTCGCCGACGCGCTGAGCTCGCCGCAGGGCCATCTGCTGCTGTTCGGCCTGCTTCCGGAGCGCCCCCTGACGAGCCTCCCGCCGTCCGTGCCGACCGACGAGACCTCCGGGTACGAGGTGCTGTACGCACCGGCCGACCTGGCTTTCCCGCTGCACACCGTGGCCGCCCGCTCATGGTTCGCCGGCCGCTACGGCTGACCCGGCAGGTCCCCGGCCCCGCACACCCGCACCGGATACGGCACGGCCCCCTCCCCACCGGCCCGCTCGACCACCACTCGGCCACCCACGAGCCGCGACGTATAGCGTTCGACCTTCGCCCGCTCCCACCCGTCACTGGTGTCCCGGACCACGACACCGCCCCCCGTGCGCCCCTCCCCAGGCGCCCACACCTCCAGCTCGATTCCGCCGTCCGCACCCCGCACCGGTATCACCGCACCGGCCCGTGCCAGCACCGCGATTCGCGACAGCGGGGTGTCGACCACCACGGCACCGCGCGCCTCGAACACCTTCCCGGTCGCCGTGTCGTACCAGCGGCCCTGTGGCATCCGTACCGTCCTGCGCTCCGCGCCGGGCTCCAGCACCGGCGCCACGAGCAGCGCGTCACCCAGCAGGAACGCGTCCTCGCAGTCCCGCAGAGCCCGGTTTCCCGGCACCGCCCACCACAGCGGCCGTACGTACGGGGCACCCGTCAGCCGGGCCAGCCGGGAGAGCGTCACGAAATACGGGCGCAGCCGCTCCCGCTCCGCCAGCGCGGCCCGGGCATGCTCCAGCACCCGCGGCCCGAACCCCCACGGCTCCCGCCGCCCCGTGCGGAACAGTGGGAGATACGAACCCAACTGCAACGAGCGCAGATACAGCTCGCCCGACGCCGACCCGCCCGACCCGCCCGCGACCAGCCCCGCGTCCGCCCCCGCGTACGGCACCCCGCACAGCCCGAGACCCAGCACCAGCGCCAGCGAGGCCCGCAGTCCCGGCCATCCCGCCGGTACCCCACCGGACGCGGCACCCCCGTACCGCTGCATCCCCGCCCAGCCGGACCGTGAGACCAGGAAGGGCCGCTCCTGCGGGCGCAGCCCGAGCAGCCCCTCGTAGCCCGCCCGCGCCATCGCGAGCCCGTACACGTTGTGAGCCTCGCGGTGGTCACCGCCGCGGCCCTCCAGCGAGTGCCGCGCCGAACGCGGAAGCGTGGGATCGCCGAAGGCGGCGAACGACACCGGCTCGTTCATGCTGTGCCACACCCCGGAGAACCCCCGCGCGAGCCGCTCCTCGTACAGCCCGCCCCACCAGCGCCGTACCTCGGGATCCGTGAAGTCCGGATACACGCACTCACCGGGCCGCATCTCGCCCAGGACCGGGCGCCCCCGCGGTCCGAGGACGAACGCACCGGCCGCCCCGGCCCCCGAGCCGCTGTCGAACACCGCGTTCCCGGGCCGCGCCCGGACCGCGGGATGGACCGCCGATACCAGCCGCACCCCGTCCTCGCGCAGCTCCTTCGCCAGCCCGGGCAGATCGGGAAACCGCGCACGGTCGACGGTGAACACCTGATGCGCGTCGCAGGAACCGGAATCCAGATGCAGTACGGACAGGGGGAGCCCCCGCTCCCGGTACCCGGCGACGACCCGGCGCACCTCCGGCTCACCGCCCGTCCCGTGTACGGCGTGCTGCGGACCCAGCGCCCAGGAGGGCGGCAGGGCGGGCGCACCGACCAGCGCCGTCCAGCCCCGCATCACCCGCGCGGGTGTGCCCACGACCACCCAGCAGCGCAGCGGACCGCCCTCCATCCGCAGCACACACGTCCCCGGCCGGTCGTGGCCCGACCCCGCACCCTCCTCGCCCTCATGGAGCCGCACCCGCCCGGCCCAGGTGTTGTCGTGGAAGGCGAGATGCGTCCCCGCGTCCGAGACGACCATCTGGACCGGCATCGTCAGATACGCCGGATCATCCCCCGGACCCCGATTCCGACCCCGGCCACGGCCCTGGCCCCGCCCCGCACCCAGGCGCCCGCCCGGATCGGCGTTCCACAGCCGGTGGTCGCCGTCA
>DATCWZ010000653.1:0-3580 GCA_036566065.1 Streptomyces sp.
GCCCACGCCGGAGGTGAAGGCCATCTCAGCACTGTCTGACCCGAGCCGGTACCTCAGCACCAGCGTGTACCAGCGCTGAGTACTGGTGCCGGCCCGCCCGCGGGCTGGTCAGGCGGCCTGGCCGGTCGCGGAGCGGGGCGAAGTCGACGTTCAGCTTGTCCGGGTCCCCGGCGTCCGCCGCTGCGGCGGCGCTGCGGAGTCCTCAAGTTGTCGGCGGGAGAACTGCGCGTCGAACTCGGCGGTCCCACCCGGCTCGCACAGCAGCAACGCGTCGAGCAGTGGCACAAACACGCCGAAGCGGCCCACCCGCACCTTTGGCGTCCACGCCTCTCCCCGAGAACGGTGGCGTGGAAGCCCTTGCCGCCTGCGCCGATGCCGAGAGATGACGTCACTGTGGCGGGGCGCCACCGTGGTCCGTCGGAAGTGAACCGCACCTTTGAGCACCGTTAGCGTCCCGTTGGGCGCGGGGCCCCGACCTCGGACACGACGCTTGTCGATACGCATGCAAGGGCCCCGACCTTTCGGTCGCGGCCCTTGCGGCGTTGGTGACTGACAGCGATGCCGAGCTTCGTACGACATCGCCGGGGCGGCGTTCTACGGCAGGAGAGGCTTCCATGCCGCCGCTGCCTCAGAGCAGGGTGACTCCGTAGGCGCTCAGTGCCTCGGTGACCGGCTGGAAGAACGTGGTGCCGCCGGAGGTGCAGTCGCCGCTGCCGCCGGAGGTGAGGCCGATGGCCTTGTTGCCGTCGTACAGCGGGCCGCCGGAGTCGCCGCCCTCGGCGCACACCGTGGTCTGGATCAGACCGTTGACCGTGCCGCCGCCGTGGCTGTAGCGGACGGTGACGTTCAGCGCGGTAACTGTGCCGGAGTGGACGCCGGTGGTGGAGCCGTTGCGAGTGACCTTCTCGCCCACGTAGGCGTCCGCGGCGGTGTACCCGCCGGAGTGGCTGAGCGCGGTGTTGTCATAGCGCACCAGGGCGTAGTCGTTGCCCGGGAAGCTGTGGCCGGCGTCGCTGCCGATGAGGGTGTTGAGGTTCTGGTCGGTGTACCAAGTGCTGACGTCCGCGGCGCAGTGGCCCGCCGTGAGGAAGTAGTAGGTGTTGTTCTTGACCACGTTGAAGCCGAGCGAACAGCGGTACAGGTACCGGCTGTCGGCACCCCAGATCGCGTCGCCGGCATCGACCTTCGGGCTGAAGGTGCCTGCGGTCCGCTCGACGCGCACCGCGTCTCCGTAGTGCGCCATGGTCTGCCTGAGTGTGGCGAGTTCGGTGCGTGAGACCGTGCTGTCAGCGGTCACGATGAGTCTGTCCTGCTTGTCATGGCCCCAGGAAATACCGTCGATCCCCGTGGCGTCGACCGCGGACGCGGCGCTGTCAGCCTGCTGGGCGGTGTTGGGAGCGGCCTGTGCGGGCCCCCCGAGGACCCCGGCGGCGAGCAGAACGGACGACGCTATCGCGGTGGCGAACGTGGTGCGCTTGAACCTCAAGACGTCTCCTCAGGCATCAGTGGGGATGAACGACCTGGGTCACGACGGATCGCGTCGTGTCCCTGACAATGGGCGAGTATCCCTGTTGGACCCCGTAGGGACAAGATGCATAACGCAACCACTGTGGTGCGGAGTTGAGTGGGTATCGCGGAGGCTGAGCCGTGACGGCGATGCTCACGCCGCTCCGAGGAGCCTCCCTCCGTTGGAAGGCGTCTCGTGCCCGAGCCGTCGGTCAGGCGCCGTGCTCCGGCTCGGATCCGTCCATGCGCCTGGCCTCTTTCTGGTGCGCATGGAAAACGGCAGTGGATGGTCAAACAGGGGGAGTCGCTTTGTTGTTGTGGCTACGGGAAGTGGTTCGTAGTAGGACATGACGGTCCGAGACCTTCGTAGGGTGGTGGAACGGGGCCCTGCACCACTGAAGGCGCCGTTCCGCTGCCCGGCAGCGGTACCGGTCAAAAGGTCGTACCGTTTCGTCGCGGGGTCGGAGCGCGGCAAGACACGGTGTCCACGGGGGCGGTGGCGACTGGCCGGTGTTCCGCGCGGCGCGTAGCCGCTCGCCGAACGCGCCGCACTCGCCGGCAACCTTCTGTACGCGCACAGCCCTTGGCCGACACCGTCGTGGTAGCCGAGCATGTGGGCGACCAAGGGAGCGGGGCCTGAAGCACGAGGTGGCGAATCGCCGCCGTCCGACTTCCGTGTCAATTCTGTCCGTGTTACTGCGTGGGACGTCGGGGCACCGACAGCTGCCCGGCCTCCGCTCAGCGCTGCCGGTCGCTCAGGACGCAGAACTCGTTGCCCTCCGGGTCGAGGAGGGTCACCCAGTGCTGCTCGTCCTGCACGGTGTCGGCGCGCCGGGCACCGAGGGAGAGCAGCCGGGCGACCTCGGCCTCCTGGTCGTCGGGGCGGAAGTCGGGGTGGAGCCGGTTCTTCGACGTCTTGCCCTCGGGGACAGGCACGAAGAGCAGCCCCGGCATCTGGTCCGGCTCAGGCCGGATCTCGATGATCTCCTCGGATTTGTCGACCACTACCCAGCCGAGAGCCTCTGCCCACCAGCGCCCGAGAGCGACGGGGTCGGCGGAGTCGACGATGATCTGTTCCCATTCCAGCGCCATGGGCCTGAGCATAGACAGGACCGGCGGCCCTGGCTCATCATCTCCCGGCAGTGACAGGGGAGCGAACACGGCCCCAGGTGTCCGAGACGTGGTGGTAGGCCGGGCGTGAGTGGTTGCGTACAGAAAGTGCCGCTGAGATCGATCACGGTCGGCTGGGAGCGTGGGTCGGTAACACGCAAGCCGTCGAGGGGCGGTGATCGGATCTCTGGCGGTCTGGGTTTGTCGGCGGTGTCGGGGCGGGTGCGGGGTGTGGCTGCTGTGGAGGGTGATGCTGCCGCCAGAGCGCTCAGGCTCAGCGGCGGCCAGTCCGGGGTTCCGCATCACCGCCGCCGCCGGATCCACCTCGAACAGGCCATCCCCACCAGACACACAAGGATTCTCCCCTATGGAAGATCACGAACAGGAGGCGGCGTCGTCGGGCTCAATCACCTGATTGACTGCCAGATCCGCGGACAGCGCCGCGTAGATGTACTCGCTGCCCCAGCGATCCCCGTCGAGGTCGTTCTCGACCAGGTGTGCCTCCCGGCGCATCCCGAGACGCTTACAGACCCGCACAGACCCGGTGTTCTCCACATCCAGCCGTGCGTAGAGCCGGTGCACGCCCAGCGTGTCGAAGGCAAACCCGGCCAGCGCCGCGGCCGCCTCGGTCGCGTAGCCGTGCCCCTGGTGGCCTGGGTCGAGAGTCCAGCCGATCTCGGCCTGGGCGGCGTGGGCGTCGGCCAGGGTGAGGCTCACCTCGCCAAGGAGGCCGGGCTCATCGTGTCGGCAGACGGCGAGCGCCAGCTTGTCCCCGTCGGCGCGCCAGACCGTCTGCGCCGCGCGCTCGGCGGCGACCTGCTCGCTGCGCTCACGCGTGTGCGCCGGCCGGTACAAGTAGCGCGCCACGCTCGGCAGGCTCTGGTAGGCGTACAGGTCGTCGGCGTCGCCGGGAGTGAACAGACGCAGTGACAACCGGGCCGTGGTCAAGGGCAGCAGCGAGGCG
>DATCWZ010000173.1:0-3893 GCA_036566065.1 Streptomyces sp.
TGCGCCTCAAGGCGCTTGTACGAGGCCTCGATCTCGGCCTCGGCCTCGGCGCGGCCGACCCAGTCGGCGCCCTCGACGGACTTGCCGGGCTCCAGGTCCTTGTAGACCTCGAAGAAGTGCTGGATCTCCAGGCGGTCGAACTCCGACACGTGGTGGATGTCGCGCAGGTGCTCCACGCGCGGGTCGGACGCAGGGACGCACAGCAGCTTGTCGTCGCCGCCGGCCTCGTCGGTCATCCGGAACATGCCGATCGCGCGGCACTTGATGAGGCAGCCCGGGAAGGTCGGCTCGTCCAGGATGACCAGCGCGTCCAGCGGGTCGCCGTCCTCGCCGAGGGTGTCCTCGACGTATCCGTAGTCGGCCGGGTAACTGGTCGAGGTGAAGAGTCGACGGTCCAGCCGGATCCGCCCGGTCTCATGGTCCACCTCGTACTTGTTCCGCGAACCCTTCGGGATCTCGATGGTGACGTCGAACTCCACGGGTGGCTCCTCCATGATCAACACATACGACTGGTGATTAAGTGTCCCCCACGCAGATGTGTGCTCGCGAAAGGGGCTGGTCAACGGTGACCGAGCCGGTGGAAAAACCGTCGATCAGACCGTTGAACACGTGGTTCGGGCGGAAGGACACGAACGGCGTGAAGCGGCGGAACAGGCTGAAGCAGCCGAACAACTGGCAGGTTGTGGCAGGCTCCGGGATGCTCGGCCTGGTCGTCGCGGCCGCCGCCGTCTTCGCCGCCGGTCCCTGGGACTCAGGTCAGCGTAAGGCCGAGCGGGACCTCGCGGTCACCCCGGAACGCACAGGTGGCGCAGATCACGGGCGTCCGGACCCGGCCGCGCCCAGCGCCCCGGCCGTGCTGGCGGCCCTCGGAACCGGGACGAACCCGACGGCGGCGAGCGGTGCCGCGGACCTGGACACCGTCATCCCGGCCCTGCTCGACGTGCCCGCCCTGGGCACCCTGTGTACCGCGGCGGTCATCGACACGGCCACCGGCAAGCAGGTGTACGGACACGGCGCGGCCACCCCCATGACCCCCGCATCCACCGTGAAGCTCGCCACCACGGTCGCCGCGCTGTCCACCCTCGGCCCCGGCCACCGCATCCCCACCGTCGTACGGGCGTCCACCGACTTCCGTACGGTCACGCTGGTCGGCGGCGGCGACCCCACGCTCGACAAGGCGGCCCTGCGCCAACTGGCAGCAGACACCGCCCGCGCGCTGCACGACTCGGGCAGCACCGCCGTCACGGTGGAATTCGACACCTCCCGCTACTCCGGGCCCGCCCGCCACCCGATCGGCCCCAACGAGAACATCGCGCCGGTCAGCGCGCTCATGACCGACGAGGGCAGGCTCGACGGCAGCACCCGCGGACCCGCCCCCCGCAGCGGCGACCCGGCGGGCGACACGGCCCGTGCCTTCGCGGAACTCCTCGGTGACGCGGGCATCACCAGCCGGTCCGCGCCCGTCGCGGGACGGGCGGACGGCGGGGCGCGCACCGTCGCCACCCACTACTCGAAGCCCGTCTCCGCGCTCGTCGAACGCACCCTGACCAACAGCGACAACGATCTCGCCGAGGCACTCGCCCGGCAGACCGCCCTGAAGGCGGGCCAACCCGCGTCCTTCGCCGGTGCCGGGCGGGCTGTCACCGACGCGCTGAAGAAACTGGACCTGCCGATGTCCGGCGCGCGCATCGCCGACGGCAGTGGCCTCGACCGCCACGACAAGGTGAGCGCCGGGCTGCTGGCCACACTGCTGGCCCGCGCGGCGGGCCAGGACCACCCCGAACTGCGTCCCGTCCTCACCGGGCTGCCGGTGGCCGGCTTCAGCGGCACCCTCAGCGACCGCTACACGCCCGCCTCCCGGGGGACCGGGCTGATCCGCGCCAAGACCGGCACCCTCACCGGGGTCAACGCTCTCGCCGGGACCGTCGTCGACGCCCGGGGCAGGCTGCTCGCCTTCGCCTTCCTGGCCTCGGGCACCACATCGCCGCAGGCGGCAGAATCCTCCCTGGACGCCCTGGCCGCGAGCCTCACCGGGGACACCCGATGAGCGGCCAACACCCCACCACTGGGCGACCCCCTCACGTACGGTTGACGCATGACGAGCATCGGTGGTGCCGAGATGGTCGACTGGAAGCTCGCGGTCGCGACCGCGACGAGACTGGTGCGGCCGGGTCCCGAGATCAGCCGTGAGGAGGCCCGTGCCGTCGTCGCGGAGCTCCGGCGGCATGCCAAGGCATCCGAGGAGCACGTCCGTTCGTACACCCGGATGATCCCGGACGGCACCGAACCCGAGGACACCCCGGTCCTGGTCGTCGACCGGGCGGGCTGGATCAGGGCCAACGTCGCGGGCTTCCGCGAACTGCTGAGCCCCCTGTTGGGCAAGATGCGGGACCGGCGGAGCGGCGGCCCGGGCGGCGCGGTCCTGGGCGCTGTCGGTGGCAAGGTGACCGGCGTCGAGCTGGGCATGCTGCTCTCGTTCCTCGCCTCGCGGGTACTCGGCCAGTACGAGACGTTCGCCCCCGCCACCCGCGAGTTCCCCGCCTCGGCGGGCGGCGGCGGACGGCTGCTCCTGGTGGCCCCCAATATCGTCCATGTCGAGCGGGAACTCGATGTCGAACCGCACGACTTCAGGCTCTGGGTCGCCCTGCACGAGGAGACGCACCGCACCCAGTTCACCGGCGTCCCCTGGCTCCGGGACCATCTGCGGGGCGAGATCGAGTCGTTCCTCGACGAGACCGACGTCGACCCGATGACCTTCCTGGAGCGCCTCCGCGAAGCCGCCCAGTCCCTCGCCGGCGGCAGCAGGCCCGAGGGCGAGCGGGGCGAGGACGGCGGGCGCAGCCTCGTCGAGATCGTCCAGACGCCCGCCCAGCGGGAGATCCTGGGGCGGCTCACCGCCGTGATGTCCCTGCTCGAAGGCCACGCCGACTTCGTCATGGACGGTGTCGGACCGGGCGTGGTGGCCTCCGTGGGCGAGATCCGGGAGAAGTTCCAGCAACGCAGGGCGCGCGGCGCCGGACGGCTCGACCAGGCGCTGCGCAAGCTCCTCGGCCTGGACGCCAAGCTGCGCCAGTACCGTGACGGCGAGAAGTTCGTACGGTCCGTGGTCGAACAGGTCGGTATGGACGGCTTCAACCGGGTCTGGACCTCGCCCAACACGCTGCCCACCAAGGCCGAGATCGCCGAGCCGGCGCACTGGGTCGCGCGGGTGCACCGTAGGGCGGAACCGTGATCCCGGCCCGTTCCGTGGCAGAGGAATGCCTCTTCAATCACCCATCCGAGGGAGCGTAGGGGCATGGGAAGGCGTGCAATGCTCGATGAACAGCTTTGCTCTGTCACCATCGACGCACTCAGAGTGACGGGTCTGTTCCGATCCGGCACTCCTCGGCACCTCTCCAATCCTTACGAAGGGCACCGGACATGGGTCCCCATCCTGCGGTCGCGGCGATACGCCTGGCGGTCCGCCGCGTACTCCACGACGTACTGACCGAGCACGACCGTCACGCCGAACAGACCGCGCACGCCGCGTTCGCCGAAGCGGGAGCCGGAACCGGCGCCGGAACCGGCCTCAGGGCGGACGGCCGGGGCGGCCGTCTCCGCGAACGGCCCGACCGCCCCCTGGTGCTCGTCGCCTGCTCCGGAGGCGCCGATTCCATGGCGCTCGCCTCCGCCCTCGCCTTCGAGTCCCGCAAGCTCCCGGTCCGGGCCGGCGGCATCACCGTCGACCACAACCTCCAGGAGGGCTCTGGCCTCCGCGCCGACGAGGTCGTCGCCCGCCTCACCGCCATGGACCTCGACCCCGTCGAGGCCGTCGCCGTGGACGTCGGACACGACGGCGGACCCGAGGCCGCCGCCCGCGAGGCCCGCTACGCCGCGCTGGACGCGGCGGCCGA
>DATCWZ010000667.1:0-2929 GCA_036566065.1 Streptomyces sp.
CCCGCGAGGCGGTGCGGACCCCCGCCCCGAGGTGTCCGAACCGGCGCCCGTCATCGGGGCGGGTGCGATCGTCGGCACCGGGGCCATCGTCGTCGGCGGCGTGACGGTCGGCGCGGGGGCGTACATCGCGGCCGGTGCCGTCCTGACGCGTGACGCCGAGCCGCACACGCTGTACGTGGGCGTACCGGCCCGTCCTCGCGGACCGGCGCCCAAGCCCTTTGCCTGAGCGTGTTTCTGGTTCACCGGTCTGTGGGGAGGCGGTTGGCGTGAGGGGTGGCGGCGGGATTCTGCTGGACCAGTTGCGGCGCAGGGCGCCCGGGGCGCTTCGTGGGCAGGTGGCCGTCAGGGCGGACCGGGCGCGCGGACGCGGAAGCGTGCTGCTGTTCGGCATCCCCCGTCTTGCCTTCCCCCTTCTTCCCCGCCCGCGCGGCCCGTACGTCTTCGACTCCGGCGCGGTGGGCCTTGTCCGGCGCGCGGAGGGCCGCCGCCGGGTCGTCCCGGTGCCCGCCGTCTTCGTACGACCATCAACCGCGGGGCGCAGGCTGTACGAGATACGGCCCGGCGACACCGGACTCTGGGACTGCCCCATCGATCTGGTGGGCCTGCTCGACTGGGCGTACGGCGTCTCCGGGACCGGTATCGAACCGCCGGACAACTGGTCCCACTACGTGGCCGCGCGGAAGCTGGGCGTCCTCTCCGTGGACGCGTACGTCGAGGACGTGCTCGACGCCGTGGCCGAAACGGTCTTCAGCGGAGCCACCACCACCGGCTCGCGGCAAGGCAGCCTGGTCCTCACCGGGGACACGGACAACTCGACCGAGGACGAGATCCTGACGTTCCTCGATGCCGTCGAGGCCACCGGGGCGCACTGCACGCTGATGTTCCACCGGGTGGAGCAGATGCACGAGAAAGTGGCCCGCCGCCTGGACCACGCACATGAGGTCGGCATCCATCCGTACGCCGAATCCGGCACCCTCGCCGACTACGCCCGCGACGTCCAGCGGCTGGCGGACGCGTGCGTACGGCGGCTCGGGCGCCGGCCGACCGCGCTGCGTTCGCATCGCTTCCAGTGGATGGAGCCGGACCGCGCCCGGGACATGATCCGCGCGGCCGGTATCGAATCCGCCGTGGACTTCGTGTGCGCGAACGGCACCGCCTGGGTCGGGACGCCGACCGGCGTCGCCGGTCCCGCGAATGTACCGACAGCGAGTGGAACCACCCTTCAGCTTCTGCCCACACTCATCGAGGACGAGGTCCTGCTGTACGACGTGGACTACTCGTACAAGCACTCCACCTCCCTGTGGTCCTCCCACCCCCGCTCGCTGCTGTTCGCTTTCCTGGACCGCTGGGTGACGGAGGAGGGCAGGCCGGTGTGCGTCAACCTCCATCCGGAACACGCGAGTCCGGGCTACGACGGCGTGCAGAACGCGGTGCTCGACTGGTCGGTGCGTTCGAACTGCCCGGGGATGTCGCTCGCGCAGTACAGGTCGCGTACGGGGGTCGCGTGATGGCAGGGAGTTTCCGGGTCGTGCGCTGCCTTCCCTCGGTCGCTGAGCTGATCTTTCCCGAGCGCTTCACGGAGTGGACCGAGGAGTATTCCGGGCACTGGCTTCACCGGCACCGGCTGCTCGTCGACAGCGTGGAGGTGGGCCTGTCGCGGTCCTTCGCGCTGGTCGGCGTCGGGCCCTCGGACGAAGCCTGCGCCTTTCTGCTCTGCGAAGTCCCCGACGCGGATGCGGCGGCGTACGCGGGCGCCTGGATCTCGTACGTGTGGACCGCCCCCGGCCACCGTGGGCGCGGCATGGCCGGGAGCCTGCTGGAGGAGGCCATCGCGACCACCCGCCGGACGACCCGGAGCTGGTCGCTGTGCAGCGTACGGAGTCATCAGGCGCCGGTCACCAACCTGTATGCCCGCTACGGGTTCTCGTCGCTCGGTCCTCGTACGAGCGTCATGACGCGACCCGGCCCGCAGCGGCCGTCGCTGCCTACCGGCGCGGTGGGCGGCGAGGCGTCTGACGGGGTGCTGCACGCGTTCCCGCTGCGCGCATCCGACACGGGGTTTGTCGCCGAGATCGTTGCCCGGGACCATGTGGAGGTCCGGCGTGATGACGTGATCACGTGTTCCGGGGTGGAGGACCCCGAAGAGCTCTTCTCCGAGGCGGTGTTCGGGGCCGATGCCGGGGTCGGGGTCGTCTTCCGGTGGGCATCCCAGGTCTGGCTGGGCTGGTCCACGGCCGGGAGCTTCCGACTGCGCTGTACGTCGCCGGGGCGCGGCGACAGCGCGGTTGCGGAGGCCGTCGACATGGTCAGGCAGTCCCCGGCATTCCGGGCGGTAACGGCCGCCCGCTACCTGCCTCCCCGGTACTGAGCGCGCCAACGCCCCTTCCGACGCTCGGAACTCGGGCTCCCAGACTCAGACTTCGGGACTCGGGCTGCGGGGTTCGAGACCCAGGACCGGTCGAGTCACTCTTCCGGGTGTACGGAGGAGGGGGCTGGCCCGGCGCTTGAGCTTCGGGGTCCAAGCGTTGGGATCCGTGCTCCGGAATTCGAGCGCTGTTGTTTACCCGGTAGGTAATGGGGGTTAGGGAAAACCTCCCCACCCTCCCTAACCCGTCACGGCCAGCATATATGACTAATCGTGACCGGCTTGCGGCGCAGTGTGACGGCTGCTTACGGTGCCCTCAACGAATGTGACCCCGACAGGTGTTGGCCGCACCACGCCGGGGTCTCACCCCAAGATCGAAAGGCCGATCCCGTGGCTACTGAAAACCCTAGTCCCGCCCCGTCGACCCCCGCAGCGTCTCGCCCATACCCGAAAGCCGCCCCCGGATACGGCAAACGGTCAGCCCCCGACCAACGCCCCGCCCGCGACGACGACTTCCTCCTCCTGCCCGAGCGCGAGCGCCTCATCGCCGGGTATGTCGACCAT
>DATCWZ010000673.1:0-3303 GCA_036566065.1 Streptomyces sp.
GCCGCGAGGATCCGCCGGCCCCGCAGGAACGTGTCCGTGACCTGGGCGGTCAGCTCGAAACCCTCGAACGGCGTGTACTCCTGGGCCGACTCCGAGTCCGCTGCCCGGACTGTCCAGGTCCTGGACGGGTCCACCAGGCAGAAGTCGGCATCCTGGCCCGGCGCGATCGCGCCCTTGGTGCCGAGCCCGTAGCGCTGAGCGGGATTCCACGAGGTCAGTGCGGCGATCCGGCCGTAGGACAGTCCGCGCCTGACGCCCTCGGTGATCAGTCCGGGCAGCAGATACTCGGCTCCGCCGAATCCGGACTTGGCGAGGAAGATATCGTCCTTCGGCTCGCCGAACTTCAGCTCCTCGCGGCAGCAGGCATGGTCGCTGACCACCCAGTCGACGGTGCCGTCCAGCACATACTCCCAGAGCGCCTCGACGTCCTCGCGGGGCCGCAGCGGAGGGTTGACCTTGCCGCCGAGCCCGTGCGCGGTGGTGATGTCGGCGAGCAGGTGACCGACGGTGACTTCGCGCCGGAAGTCGATGTGCGGGAAGGCCCGGCTCATCCGGACCGCCGCGTCCACCGCCTTGCGGGAGGAGAGGTGCAGCAGGTTGATGGTCGGCAGATCGGTCTCGTGGGCCAGATAGGCCGCGATGGAGACCGCCAGTCCTTCCGAGTGGGGCGGGCGGGATGCGTGGTAGGCCTCGAGCCCGGACAGCTCACCGGCGTCCTCCACCATCTTGGTGTACGCGCTCATGATCTCCGCCGTCTCGCAGTGCAGCGACAGCGAGATCTGGTCGGCGATTTCCGGGAAGCGCTCGCGGGCGGCCTGCACCCCGCGCATCACGAACTCGAAGTGCGCGTAGTCGTAACGCTCACCCTCCGGAGTCATCAGGAAGGAGTTCTGGTCGGCGGAACGGCCGTGCAGGCCATGGCTTCCGTAGAACATGAAGATCTTGAAGGAGCTCACCCCGAACCGCTCGATGAGCGCGGGGATCTCATCGATGTGACCCCGGCTCATCGGCGCCAGGTGGAAGGCGTAGTCGATGTGCGAGCGGCCCTCGGCCGCCGCGAGCACCTCGGGGAAGAACTCTTCGTAGGGCCCGCCCTTGTTGAGGTAGTACTGGCCGGTGCGCATATAGGTCAGCGCGGTGGTCACCCCGCCCTGGGCGCTCGCCCGGCTTTCCACCGCGGCGTCCTGCGACAGTTCGTTGTAGATGCCCCAGTGCTGGTGCGCGTCCACCACGCCGGGGAACGCCAGCTTCCCGTCCGCGTCGACCACCTCGGCGGTCTGTCCGGCGTCGATCACCGGTGCCACGAGGACGACCCGGCCGTCACGGACGGCGATGTCCGCCTCGTAGGGCTGTTCCTGGTCGTGGCTCACTACCCGGGCGTTCTTCACCACGAGGTCGTAGCTGCTCATCACTGACTCCTGCCATCAGTACCGAACTCCGCCAGCGGGCGGAGCAGTTCACGGACATGGTCGAGCTTGTCGAGTTGGCGGACCCGTTCCATCACGGTGTCGGCGGCCTCCGCGGAGAGGCGTCCGGCCACGTTGTCCCGGAACTTCACTTCCAGCTCGCTGTCGGTGAGGGGCCGGCCGGGGCCGCCCCTGTTGGTCATGACCTCCGCGTGCCAGGTCAGGCCGTCCCTGTCACGGACGGTCAGCACGGCGGGGAACTGCCGGGGGAAGATTCCGGTGGCCCGTGCGTCGGCCACCACATCGATCTTCGCCATCAGGGCGCGTCTGCGTGGTTCGCACGCCAGCTCGTCGCTGTAGTCACCGAGCCCCACACCCAGACCGTCGCGCGCTCCGTAGAACGCGGCGGCCACCGCGTAGGGGCCGCTGAACTGCGCCTGATATCCGCTCTCCGGCGCGCGCTTGCGGTCGATCGGCTGGCCGATGGTCCGCAGTACCGGCGCCGGCACCCCGAGGACGGCCGACTCGATCTCCTCGGGAACCAGGCCCCGGTCCCGCAATTCCAGGGCCGCGTCCACGGCCGTGTGCGTGAAGTGGTTGGCCGGGTAGGGCTTGAAGAAGATGCCGGGTACGGCCCAGGTGGTGCCCAGCTCGTGGGTGATTTCCCGCGGCGAGTAGACGCCGTGCAGGAACGCCTGGAAGAAGCCGAATCTGCCCTCCAGAACAGTGGGCGGCCCGGTGAAGCCACGGGCGACCAGCTGCGTGGCGGTGACCGCGGCGTGCGCGGCCCAGCCGCAGTGCAGCCGCTTGACCGTCCCCCCGGTCCGGTTCGCCTCGATGATGCCGGACGCTGTGGAGGCGGCGATGCCCATGACATCCGTGAGGCCGCCCTCGTCCAGACGCAGCAGGATCCCGGCGGCGACGGCGCCGCCCAGCGTTCCGCAGATGGATGTCGCGTGCTGTCCGTGCTCGAAGAA
Organism: Streptomyces sp.; assembly: GCA_036566065.1. Taxonomy (GTDB): domain Bacteria; phylum Actinomycetota; class Actinomycetes; order Streptomycetales; family Streptomycetaceae; genus Streptomyces. Next base: position 2,384 of record DATCWZ010000673.1, read on the forward strand.
CGTCGAGTTCCCTGCCTCGGCGTCGTACCCGGCCATGCCCAGCCGGACACAGACCTCGAGGCCGATCGCGATGGCCCGTACGGTCTCCCGGCCGGAGGCGTCGGTCAGTTCGGCGGCGGCCAGCGCGGCCGGCACGACCGAGGCACTGGGGTGCAGTACGGACGGCAGATGAGTGTCAAGCTCGTCGACATCGGCGTCCACACGATCATCCTGGACACCGTGGCGTATGCCGAGTTGTGCCAGACGTGCAACGGCGGGCGCTTCCTGCACCACGTGCCCAAGGTCGACATGAAGAACGACGGTTCGGTGATGAAGACCGCCCACCGGATCGCCGCCGACGGCTGGGAGGTCGACTTGCCGCTGTGGACCGACGCCGCCGACTGCGGCCCGTGCCACCCCGGCAACGACTCCCACTGACCGCACCGCACGTGCTCCGGGCCCCGACCGACCACCGGACGGGGCCCGGAGCCCGTCCGGGTGATATTCCCGGGGACGGCCCCGCCGCACCCACGCATCCGCCAGGATGAGGCGGGTGACCGTCACCAACACCGCAGACCTCTGGCACCACTACGGTCGCACCCGTGCCGCCACGGACCGGACCGTTCCACACGATTTCCGCTGGAGCTGGAGCCAGGACAGCGGCCCCGGCGCAGAAGTTCTCGGCGACCTGAGCGGACTGGTCGTCGGAGACCTCGGCGCCGGAGCGGCCCGGCACGCCGCCTACCTGGTCGCCCATCATCAGCCGTTCAGGATCGTCGCGGTCGATGCTTCCCCCGCCCAATACGCCATGGCCACGGACCTCTTCGGCCACCTCGCACCACGGCTGCACATCGTGGGCTCAGACGTCCTGGACCACCTGGCGACCATGACCCGCAGCTACGATGTGCTCTACAGCGTCTTCGGCGCCGTGGACTTCACCA
>DATCWZ010000709.1:0-4587 GCA_036566065.1 Streptomyces sp.
GGCCTGCATCGTCTCCGACACGCACGACGTCACGCCCGCCCTGGAGAACATGTACCGCGCCATGGGCCAGGAGGTGCCGCACATCAAGCGCATCCTTGAGCTCAACCCCTCGCACGCACTCGTCAGCGCACTGCGCGCGGCGCATGCCGAGCGGGGAGCCGACGCGGAGCTGGCCGAGTCGGCCGAACTCCTCTACGGGCTGGCGGTCCTGTCCGACGGAGGCGAGCTGAGCGACCCGTCCCGCTTCAGCAAGCTGATGGCCGACCGGCTGCAGCGCACCGTGTAGTCCCGTCTCCTCTGTGGAGCGATGCTGCGGCCGTCCCGACTCAGGGCGGCCGCAGTCGCATGCCCCAGCGGCTCGACCCGCGCGCGTTCAGTACCGCTCGACCAGGTGCTCGCGGCCCGTCGGCGGCTCGTACGCCTCGGGCCAGAAGTCCGTGACTCCCGTGATAAGTCCCCGGGTGTCGAAGGTGAAGAAGTGAATCGCGTGTATCGCCGTCGCCTCCCCCTCGGCACCCGTGACTGTGACGAGCGTGTGGGCGGCGGCCTGCCTGCCCTCCCCGTCGGCCACCACTCGCTCGATGCGGACGCGCCAGTCCCCCGGATACTCCCGGTTGAACTGGAGATACCTCTTCTTTCCCCGGATCCGCTCGCGGGTCTGCGGCAGGTCGTAGACCACGTCCTCGGCGAGCGTCGCAGCGAAGGCGTCCCAGTCTCGCGCGTCGGCCGCGCCCCAGTACGCCTCCACCGCTGCCCGCAGGCCGGCTGTCCCGGCCGTCACCTCAGTCATGGTCCCGAGTGTGACGCCCGCCACTGACAATCGGCGGTGGTCTGCCGCTGATCAGCCGTTGGCCGGGCGCGAAGCCTTGATCGAGTACATCAGGGGGAAACGCGGGCGGTCCGCCGGAAAGCGGTAGTAGCCGTCCGGATGCCTCGTCAGCGACGGGTAGTGGGCGAAGAGGGAGACGTCGTGCTCCGAGAGGAATTCGATCCGCAAACCGGCCTCCGCCAGCGCCGAGACGACCTCGCCGACCGGGTGCTGCCACTCGACGCTCCGGTTGTGGACGGTCGTGGCCCGAAGGTCCGCGTACGTGCCCGGCGTCTCGTCCACCCAGGCTTCGCGGCTGAAGTAGTCGTACGTGACCGTCGAGCCCGTCTCGTCGTCCAGGCAGTCGGTCAGCGGATGGAACTCCGCGAGGTAGAGGAATCCGCCCGGCGCGACCAGCGAGGCGGCGGTCTCCGCCCAGCGGTTCACATCGGGCAGCCAGTTCAGCGCGCCGACCCCCGTGTACACGATGTCGTACGAGGAGTCGGGCACCGCCTCGGCCGCGTCGTACACATCAGCCGTGACGAACGCCGCCCGCTCCGGGGGCAGTCGCAGATCCCGGGCGAGACCGCGGGCCGTTTCGACGGCGGGCTCGGAGAAGTCGAGGCCGACGACCCGCGCGGCGCCGTGCCTGGCCCAGGAGAGGGTGTCGAGGCCTATGTGGCACTGCAGATGCAGCAGCGTCCGGCCCGAGACGTCCCCGACCTCCGCCAGTTCGAAGTCGCGCAGGGCGTCCTTCCCGGCGCGGAAGGCGTCGAGGTCGTAGAAGTCACTGGCCATGTGGATGTCCACGCGCTCGTCCCAGCGTGCGCGGTTCGCCTCGTGCCAGTCGTCCGGAGCGGGTGCGTACATGCGGGGAAAGTTACCCACAGGGTGGGGGTGGGCGCGAACAGTTATCCACAGGCCGCACAGCCGCGCGGCACAATCGGGTTTGATGGTGCCATGAGCGAAACACAGATCGTGCCGTCCGTGCCGGTGTGGGAGCAGCGGTTCCGCGCGCCCAGGGTCTCGCTGCCCGGCTGGGCGGAGGACGCCCCGGACCGCTCACTGTTCGTGTCCAACGCGACCGGGACGTACGAGCTGTACGCGTGGGACCGGGCAACCGGGGAACAGCGCCAGGTGACCGACCGGCCCAATGGCACCACAGACGGGGCGCTGGCGCCGGACGGCGAGACTTTCTGGTGGTTCGACGACACCGACGGCGACGAGTTCGGTGTCTGGATGCGGCAGCCCTTCGGCGGCGGCGACGACGAGCCGGCCGCGCCCGGTCTCGAACCCTCCTACCCGGCGGGTCTTGCCATTGGGCGCGACGGGACGGCGGTCATCGGCCGGTCCACGGACGAGGACGGCACAACGATCCATCTCGTACGCCCAGGCCGGGCACCGGCCGAGATCTACCGGCACCGGGAGTCCGCCGGGGTGGGTGATCTGTCGTACGACGGCACGCTGATCGCCCTGGAGCACACCGAGCACGGCGACGCGATGCACTCCGCGCTCCGGGTGGTGCGCCCGGACGGGTCCGTCGTGGCGGAGCTCGACGACACCGAGGGCGGCACGAAGGAGCTCGGGCTCTCCGTGCTCGGCTTCGCGCCCGTGGCCGGGGACACCCGGCTGCTCGTCGGGCATCAGCGCAGGGGCCGCTGGGAGCCGATGATCTGGGACCCGGTCGCCGGGACACAGACGGACCTGCCTGTCGACCTGCCGGGGGACGCGGGCGCGGAGTGGTATCCGGACGGCTCCGCGCTGCTGATCGAGCACGGCTTCGAGGCCCGCAGCGAGCTGTGGCGGTACGAGCCGGGGGCGAAGGAGCCCGTACGGGTCGAGACCCCGGCGGGCACCGTGTCGGGCGCCACGGCCCGCCCCGACGGCACGGTGGAATACCTCTGGTCGTCGGCCGCGCAGCCGCCCGCGGTGCGCTCCACGTCCGGCGCGGTCGTCCTGGATCCGCCCGGTGCGAAGGCCCCGGCGTCCGTGGAGGTGCGGGACGCGTGGGTGGACGGACCGGGTGGCCGTATCCACGCGCTGGTGCAGCGGCCCGCCACCGGGGACGGCCCCTTTCCCACCGTGTTCGAGATCCACGGCGGCCCGACGTGGCACGACAGCGACGCCTTCGCCTCCGGGCCCGCCGCCTGGGTGGACCACGGCTTCGCGGTCGTCCGGGTCAACTACCGGGGATCGACCGGCTATGGCCGCGCCTGGACGGACGCGCTCAAGCACCGGGTCGGGCTGATCGAGCTGGAGGACATCGCGGCGGTCCGGGAGTGGGCGGTGGCGTCGGGGCTCGCCGACCCGGCGCGGCTGGTGCTGGCGGGCGGTTCGTGGGGCGGCTATCTCACGCTGCTCGGGCTCGGCACGCAGCCGGACGCCTGGGCATTGGGGCTGGCCGCGGTCCCGGTCGCCGACTACGTCACGGCGTACCACGACGAGATGGAGGCGCTGAAGGCGATGGACCGCACGCTCCTCGGCGGTACGCCGGAGGAGGTCCCCGAGCGCTTCGAGGCGTCGTCCCCGCTGACGTATGTCGACGCCGTACGCGCGCCCGTCTTCATCTCGGCGGGCGTCAACGACCCGCGCTGCCCGATCCGCCAGGTCGAGAACTATGTGGAGCGCCTCAAGGCCCGTGGCGCGGTGCACGAGGTGTACCGGTACGACGCAGGGCACGGCTCGCTGGTCGTCGAGGAGCGGATCAAGCAGGTCCGGCTGGAGCTGGACTTCGCGCTGCGGCATCTGCGGCATGTGGGGGGTGGTGCGGAGGCGTCGGCCGCTGCGGGTGCGGGTGCGGGTGCGGGGGCGTAGGGGCGGGATAAATGGTGCACCCCGCTCCGGGCGGCCCGGGCGGGGACCGTACGGTGGAGGGGTGTACCGGTTCCTGCTGACCCCGCGATGGTTGGGGATCAACCTCCTCGTCGTGCTGGCCATCCCGTTCTGCGTATTCATGGGCACCTGGCAGCTCGGCCGCTTCGAGGACCGTGTGCAGACGCACGAGCAGGCCGAGGCGCAGCCTGATCCGGGCACCCGCGCGGCGAAGCCGATCGACAAGCTGCTGCCGGTGGACCAGGTGACGTCCGGCCGCCCCGCCGTGGCGACGGGGACCTACGCCGACCAGTTCCTGGTCCCTGGACGGGAGCTGGACGACCGTAAGGGCTTCTACGTACTGACCATGCTGCGTACGGACAGCGGCAAGGCCCTCCCGGTCGTACGGGGCTGGCTGCCCGGCACCGCGGGGGCGACCGACGTACCGGCCGCGCCGAAGGGCGAGGTCACCGTGACCGGTGACCTCCAGGCATCGGAGAGCGCCGGCAGCGACGGGGTCCAGACCGGTGGCGGGCTGCCCGAGGGGCAACTCGGCATGATCAGCGCCGCGTCGCTGGTGAACCTCGTCCCGTACGACGTGTACGACGCCTGGGTGACCCTGCCCGTGACGGGCTCCGACGCGCTGAAGCCGGTACCGGCCGCGGCACCGGAGGGCAGCGGGCTGGACCTGAAGGCGTTCCAGAACCTCGGCTACACCGGGGAGTGGTTCGTCTTCGCCGGGTTCGTGCTGTTCATGTGGTTCCGGCTGGTACGGCGCGAGGCGGAGGCCGCCCGCGACGCGGAACTGGGCCTCGCAGCCGACGCCGACTGAGCGGCGGCGCCCCGGGCTGGTGTTGGCCCTTGCGGGCGAGGACGCCCGATTGTCCACGCGCCGGCGTGCCCGGGGGCCGACTGTCCACCGGGTAAGCGTGCACAGGCCCGACTTTCCACCGGGTAAGCGTGCACAG
>DATCWZ010000573.1:0-13248 GCA_036566065.1 Streptomyces sp.
CTGGAGCCGACCCGCGGCCCGGCCCCCCGGAATGGCCTTGGCCGCCGGACCGGGGCCCGCGCCGGGGTCAGGGGCATCCGCGCCGTGCCGTACCAGCCGCAAATAGCCCTCGAACGCCTCCGGGGAGCGCCACTCGACCCCGCTCAGCTCCGCGACCGGGAACGTCTGGTCGCCCGCCTTCCACTTGGCGCTCGACGCACCGGTCCAGGACCACCGGAAGGAGACCCGCTGCCCGTCGAAACCGGCCCTGCCGTCGTACGCCTTGAAGTGCAGCGGCGCCTGCGGGGCCGCCACCATGAACCGGTCGGCGGGCAGTGCGGCGTCGGGGCCGAGCGCGGAGCGCAACTCGTCCGCGTAGTAATCGGCGAGCGTCTCGCGCTCGGCGGGGAGAACGAGACGGTTCGGGTCCCAACTGTCCTTGAGCTGCCCCGCGGCGGCCTCCAGCAGCGGATCGGCGCCCTGCCTCGGCACCGCGTGCAGGACCACCGTGCCCCGTTTGCCTCGGGTCAGCGTCACCGACGACAGCGCCGCGTACGGGATGCGGCGTTCACGAAGACTGTGAAAGAGCCTCGGCGTACGAATCCCCCGGACGAAGCGGATGAGCACGGAATCGGTGTCGAACTCCCAGATGGCTTGATTTCCGGCCAGCACATCACCCATGTGGCACATCGTATGCGGCGGGGGCCCGCACGTCCCCCCCTCGGCCCGAGGCGCCGGTACCCGCCCGGTCAGCGTGCTCTACGCGCGTCAGGCACCCGGCTCGCCGGAGATGCCGCTGCGGCAGGCGCTGTCGCTGGTCGCGCAACTGACGGCGTCGTAGGCACCCACACCGATGGCGGCGAAGTTGCTGAGGCTCTCGGTGCCCGGCTCGAAATAGCCGCTGTGGCCCATCGCGTCGCCCGCAGACATGATCCGCGAACCGAAATCCGGGTCGACCGGGTCGGCGCCGTGGCCGAGCCCGCCGAGCGCCAGGTGCGGCACGTCCCGGATCCAGTCGTCCCGGTCACGCATCGCCCACACCCGGGCGTCGGTGTTCAGCGCGTGCGCGTTGTCGGCCCGCATGCCGGGGCTGCCCGCCACGGCGATGTCGGTCACCCGGGAGGGCAGTTCGTCGGCAGCGACCCCGCACAGCACCGACCCGTAGCTGTGGCAGAACAGCGAGACGGTCGCGGCACCCGGCAGCGCGCTCACGAGCGCGTTCAGCCGCACCGCGCCCTCCACCGCGAGCCTGCCGAGGACGGCGTCCATGCCGAGGCCGGAGGGCGTGGTGTAGTCGGCCCACGCGATCACCGCGATACGGGAACCGGGGCTGACCGCGCGCTCCGCGCCGTACAGCGAACGCGCCATGCCGACGGGCGCCGCGGCGTACTTCTCGCCGGTGCGCTCCAGCGTCAGCAGATTGGTGTCGATACCTGGAACGACTATGGAGATTCGTGTCGCTTTGTCCAGGTTTCCGTAGACTTCGGCTGCATGGCCCTTGCCTGACGGATCGAATGCGAGGAAGTGGCGGCCCTTCGCGAGCATCGACGTGAACCGCTCCATCCGGCGCGCGGCATCCTGGCGGCCGTCCGGGGAGAGCCTCTGGTCCCGCATCCGCGTCCGCTCCACGTCCCGCGCCGCCACCAGGGCATGCCGGTTGGCCCGGTAACGCAAGGTGACCGGTGCGCCGTTGAGGTTTCCCACGACCAGCGGGTACGTGTCCGCGAGCGTGACCTGCTGCCCCGCGGTGAGCGTGGCGAAGAAGTGCGCCATCCGGTACGCCGGTGAATTGGCGTCCGGCAGAGGGTGACCGCCTATCCGGCCATGGGCCCAGGCGGAGAGTGCGATCTCGCGTGGCCCGTCAGCGCGCTGGTGACGTACGGCGGTCCAGCCGGTGGTCGCCAGCATCACGAACACCACCGCCACGGCGAGCAGGGCGCGCCATGCGGTGAGCGTGGGGGAGGATTCGAAGGAAGTCACTGCCGCACAGCCTAGGAGACGCGCGCCCGGCGTCGTCACGGGGGTGACACACATCACCCGTCCGCGGGGGTTTGGGACGCTCAGCTCTCACGTTGCGTAGGCGGCGGGCGCACGCTGCGGCACGCCGGAACCGCCAATCACCGCAAGTGCGGGCCGTGGGACGCCCGGTGTGACGTTGGTCATGTACGTGGAGCGAGGCGTGTGCCGCGCGGCGCTTTCAGCTCCGCCAGTCCTCGGCCAGCGCGGGGCCCAGATGGTCGAGGTAGATCTCGGTCAGCTCCCGCAGCGACTCCACGCTGGTTTCCTGCCCCTGCCCCCACAGGTGTCCGGTCACCCGCATCACCCCGGAGAACGCGGCGACGGCCACCCGCGGCCGGGGGTCCGTGTCCACGTCGAGCCCCTCGCGCTCGGCGATCACCGACGCGATCTGGTGCTCCAGGGCCATGCCCCGGCGCAGATGCGCCGCCAGCAGCAGCGGAGTCGATTCGATCATCTGATAGGTCCGCATGTGGAGTTCGACCGTGACGAGCTCCTCGATCGCTTCACCGATGCTGCTCCAGGCGTTCAGGACGGCCTGCCGCATCGCCTCGAAAGGGGCTTCCGTGGCGGGGCGTTGGCGAAGCTCGGCGAGGAAGCGCGACTCGACCATGTCCTGTACGGCGAAGGCGACCTCCTCCTTGTTCGCGAAGTAGCGGAAGAAGGTGCGCTGGGAGACCTCCACGGCGTCGACGATCTCGTCGACGGTCGTCTCCTCGTACCCCCGGCTGGTGAACAGCGCCAGGGCGGCGTGGATCAGTGCGTCGCGGGTGCGCTGCTTCTTGCGTTCGCGCAGTCCGGCCGGCGGTGCGGATGTCTGTCCCTCCGTCACGGGGCGGACCTCTCTCTGTTGCTTCGGGTTGCTCGGTTCAGTGTGAGTTTCGTGACAGTTACTGACTTGTGAATCAGTTTGTCAACTGTCAGTAGCTGACACTAATCTCTTTCCATGACTAGTCAGACCACTGTCGAGAAGGCGCCGCGGGAGCCCGAAGACATCTCTGTTCCCGCACCGGCGAAGGGCCTGCGCGGCCACCCCTGGCTGACGCTCTTCGCCGTCGCCATCGGTGTGATGATGGTCGCGCTCGACGGCACGATCGTCGCGATCGCCAACCCCGCCATCCAGCAGGACCTCAACGCCTCGCTCGCCGACGTCCAGTGGATCACCAACGGCTACATGCTCGCCCTCGCGGTGTCCCTGATCACCGCCGGAAAGCTCGGCGACCGCTTCGGGCACCGGCAGACCTTCCTGATCGGCGTCGCGGGCTTCGCGACGGCGTCGGCGGCCATCGGCCTCTCCCACGGCGTGACCTTCGTGATCTTCTTCCGGGTGCTGCAGGGGCTCTTCGGCGCCCTGCTGATGCCGGCGGCGCTCGGCCTGCTGCGCGCCACCTTCCCGGCCGAGAAGCTCAACATGGCGATCGGCATCTGGGGCATGGTGATCGGCGCCTCGACAGCGGGCGGACCGATCCTCGGCGGCGTGCTGGTCGAGCACGTGAGCTGGCAGTCCGTCTTCTTCATCAACGTACCGGTCGGGATCGTCGCGCTCGTCTTCGGCCTGCTGATCCTCAAGGACCACCGCGCCGAGAACGCGCCCCGGTCCTTCGACATCGGCGGCATCGTGCTGCTGTCGCTGGCTATGTTCTGCCTGATCTGGGCGCTCATCAAGGGCGCCGAGTGGGGCTGGGGCGACACCAAGACGGTCGGCTTCCTCGTCGGCGCGGTCGTCCTGTTCGCCCTGTTCACGCTCGTCCAGACCAAGGTCAGGGAGCCGCTGATCCCGCTGGCGATGTTCCGCTCCGTGCCGCTCTCGGCCGGTGTGGTGCTGATGGTGATGATGGCCTTCGCCTTCATGGGCGGCCTGTTCTTCGTCACCTTCTACCTGCAGAACGTGCACGGCATGAGCCCCGTCGACGCCGGTCTGCATCTGCTGCCGCTGACCGGGATGATGATCGTCGCCTCCCCGCTCGCCGGGTTCGCCATCACCAAGCTCGGCCCGCGCATCCCGCTGGTCGGCGGCATGGTGTCCGTCGCGGTCGCCATGTTCGGCATGACGCAGCTCACCATCGGCACCAGCACGGTCACCATGTCCATCTGGTTCGCCCTGCTCGGTCTCGGCCTCGCTCCGGTGATGGTCGGTGCCACCGAGGTCATCGTGGGCAACGCCCCGCTCGAGCTCTCCGGCGTCGCGGGCGGGCTGCAGCAGGCCGCGATGCAGGTCGGCGGCAGCCTCGGTACGGCCGTCCTGGGCGCTGTCATGGCGGCCAGGGTCGACGCCGACCTCCCGGGCAACTGGAAGGCCGCGCAGCTCCCGCCGGTGAGCGCCACACAGCTCGACCAGGCTTCCTCGGCCATCAAGGTCGGGATGCCCCCGGTGGCGCCCGGCACCCCGGCGCAGATCGCGGCGAAGATCACGGACGTTGCGCATGACACATTCGTGTCAGGCATGGGCTCCGCATTCATGGTCGCGGGCATCGTCGCCGTGATCGCCGGATTCGTCGCGATGCTCACCAAGCGCGGCGAGAACGCCGAGGACGGAGCCGGCGCAGGTCACATCTGACCGTTCTGCCGCGCGCCGTTCGTCAACACGGCGTACGTCAACACAGCGCAACCGACAGCCCCGCCGGACGCTCCCGGCGGGGCTGTCGCCTATCAGGGTGGTCCGCGCGGCCACCCCTTCCCGGCGCACCGCCCCGCAGGTCACAGTGCGGAGACCAGATCCGCGATCACGGGGGTTGATCCACATGCGTACGACCGTTCTCGCCGCCACCCTGGCCACTGCCGCTCTTGCCCCTCAGGCCACGGCCCTTGCCGCGCACCGGGACGCGCCGGCACCCCGGCCGGGTGCCGCCGGGCACAGCAGCACCCGGACCGCCGCGCACGCCTCACCCGCAGGACTGGCCCCGTGCGGGGCAGGGCAGCTCTGCCTCTGGCCGAAACCGGATTTCACCGGTGCCCGGCGGACCCATGAGCTGTCCGGCGTCGACATCGAGAGCTGCGTCCCGCTGGGCGAGGGCCGGGAGGCCCAGGCGCTCGCCAACCGCACCGGGCGCCCCGTCACCACGTACCAGTCGGCCGAGTGCGCGGAGACGGGCGAGTTCGAGACCTACCCGGGCAGCGGGACCTGGGTGCCCCGGTCCCCCTACACCGTGCGGGCCTTCAAGATCTGGGAGAACTGATCTGTCCCGCCCGCCGCTACGGCTACGCGTCACCGCCCGTGGGCCCCGGGCCGGCCGCGACCACGTCCAGGAGGTCGTACCGGTCGAGCGCCGTCTTCAGCGACGAGCGGTCGATCCTGCCGTCCTTCGCGAGCTCCGTGAGCACCGCCAGCACGATCGACTGCGCGTCGATGTGGAAGAACCGGCGCGCCGCGCCCCGGGTGTCGGCGAAGCCGAAACCGTCCGCGCCCAGCGACTGGTACCGGCCGGGCACCCAGCGCGCGATCTGGTCGGGCACGGAACGCATCCAGTCCGACACCGCCACGAACGGACCCTCCGCACCGGAGAGCTTCCGAGTCACATACGGCACGCGCTGCTCCTCCTCCGGGTGCAGCAGGTTGTGCCGCTCCACGTCCACCGCCTCGCGGCGCAGCTCGTTCCAGGAGGTCGCCGACCAGACATCGGCCCGTACGTCCCATTCGTCGGCGAGGATCCGCTGCGCCTCGACCGCCCACGGCACCGCCACACCGGACGCCATGATCTGGGCCGGGATGCGGCCCCTCTCGCCCCTGCGGTAGCGGTGGACACCCTTGACGATGCCTTCCACGTCCACGTCCTCGGGCTCGGCGGGATGCTGGATCGGCTCGTTGTACACGGTCAGGTAGTAGAAGATGTCCTCGTTCTCCTCGGGCGTCCCGCCGTACATCCGGCGCAGCCCGTCCTGGACGATGTGCGCGATCTCGTACCCGAACGCCGGGTCGTAGGCGACGCACGCCGGGTTGGACGAGGCGAGCAGTTGCGACTGGCCGTCCGCGTGCTGGAGACCCTCACCCGTCAGCGTCGTACGGCCGGCGGTGGCGCCCAGGACGAAGCCGCGCGCGAGCTGGTCGGCCATCTGCCAGAACTGGTCACCGGTGCGCTGGAACCCGAACATCGAGTAGAAGACGTACACCGGGATCAGCGGCTCGCCATGCGTGGCGTACGCCGAACCGGCCGCGATCAGCGACGCCGTGCACCCCGACTCGGAGATGCCGTCGTGCAGCATCTGACCGGTCGGGGACTCCTTGTAGGCGAGCAGCAACTGCCGGTCCACCGACTCGTACTGCTGACCGAGGGGGTTGTAGATCTTCGCACTCGGGAAGAACGCGTCCATACCGAAGGTGCGGTACTCATCGGGCGCGATCAGCACGAAACGCTTACCGATCTCCTTGTCCCGCATGAGGTCCTTCAGGACACGGACGAACGCCATGGTCGTGGCGATCGACTGCTGGCCCGAGCCCTTCTTCGCCGCCGCGTACGCACTGTCGCCGGGCAGGGCCAGCGGCTTCGCCCGCACCACACGCGTCGGTACATAGCCGCCGAGACCCTTGCGGCGGTCGTGCATGTACTGGATCTCTTCGGATTCGCGGCCCGGGTGGTAGTAGGGCGGGTGGCCCCCGTCGAGCTCCTTGTCCGAGATCGGGATGTGCAGCCGGTCCCGGAAGCGCTTGAGGTCGTCGACCGTGAGCTTCTTCATCTGGTGGGTCGCGTTGCGGCCCTCGAAGTTCGGCCCCAGTGTCCAGCCCTTGACCGTCTGCGCGAGGATCACCGTCGGCTGGCCCTTGTGCGCCGTGGCCGCCGAGTACGCCGCGTACACCTTGCGGTGGTCGTGACCGCCGCGGCCCAGGTGCAGGATCTGCTGGTCGGTCATGTCCTTGACCATGTCGCGCAGCCGCGGGTCGTCGCCGAAGAAGTGCTCACGGATGTACGCGCCCGTCTCGGTGGCGTACGTCTGGAACTGGCCGTCCGGCGTGATGTTCAGCTTGTTGACCAGGATGCCCGTGCGGTCCTGCGCGAGCAGCGGGTCCCAGGTGTGGTCCCAGACCAGCTTGATGACGTTCCAGCCGGCGCCGCGGAACTGCGACTCCAGCTCCTGGATGATCTTGCCGTTGCCGCGCACCGGGCCGTCGAGCCGCTGCAGGTTGCAGTTCACCACGAACGTCAGGTTGTCCAGGTTCTCGCGGGCCGCGATCGAGAGCTGGCCGAGCGACTCCGGCTCGTCCATCTCGCCGTCGCCGAGATAGGCCCAGACGTGCGAGCGGGAGGTGTCGGCGATGCCGCGCGCCTCCATGTAGCGGTTCATCCTGGCCTGATAGATCGCACCGATGGCACCGAGGCCCATCGACACGGTCGGGAACTCCCAGAAGCCCGGCATCGACCGCGGATGCGGATAACTGGACAGCCCGTCGGGCGCCTTCGACTTCTCCTGGCGGAAGCCGTCGAGCTGCGCCTCGCTCAGCCGGTCCAGCAAGAAGGCGCGGGCGTAGATCCCGGGGGAGGCATGCCCCTGGAAGAAGATCTGGTCGCCGCCGAGACCGTCGTCCTTGCCGCGGAAGAAGTGGTTGAAACCCACGTCGTACAGCGAGGCCGAGGAGGCGAAGGTGGCGATGTGCCCGCCGACCGAGATCCCGGGACGCTGCGCGCGGGAGACCATCACGGCCGCGTTCCAGCGGGTCGCGTTGAGGATCTTGCGCTCGATCTCCTCGTCGCCGGGGAAGAACGGCTCGTCCTTTGTGGCGATCGTGTTCACATAGTCCGTGCTGCGCATCTCGGGCACCGCGACACGCTTCTCTCGCGCGCGCTCGATGAGGCGGAGCATCAGATAGCGGGCCCTCTCACGGCCTCGCTCGTCGACAGCGGCGTCGAGCGAGTCGAGCCATTCCTGGGTCTCCTCGGGGTCGAAGTCCGGGACCTGGCTCGGCAGGCCGCCAATGATGATCGGGGTGCGATCGGAGCCGGAAGCCACGCTGTTCCTTCTGGTCGGTGCTGCGCTGCGGGGGCGTGCTACGCCTACGTACGCGGAACTCGCCCCGCCGGGACAACTGCATGTACGACGTGTCCATCGTGTACCGAGAGAACGTAAAACGTCACCTTTACTGCGGGGTAACTCCAGGGTTCCCGGACGCGGTGTCCGGGCACGCTATCGACAGTGCGCCGCGGGATCGGGTCAAACCGCAAGTTTACGCCCAACTCGGTCACACGTTCCCCAACGCTGTTCGGCTCCGGATGGCGGACCGATACGGCATAAGCTGAGGAAGGACGTAAAGGGTTCGGACAGGGGCGAGTGCCCCGCGGAGACATGCCGGAGGTTGCGGCGACGTGGCAGGGAACGTCACCGTTTAGGCGGTCTCGCACGCTGGGTACTTGCGCGATTCGCCGAGCCCGTGTGGACTACGGCCAATGCCCCGCGCACACGCGTGGCTGAAGCATTTTCCGAAACATGATCAGGAGGCAACCCGTGAGCGCGACCGCGGACCACGCGGAGGAACGGACCAGCACGGCCGCACGGCTGGGGTTCGAGCCCGGACAGGTGGTCCAGGAGATCGGCTACGACGACGACGTCGAGCAGGAGCTCCGTGAGGGCATTGAGGCCATTATCGGCCAGGAACTCGTCGACGAGGACTACGACGACGTCGCTGACGTCGTCCTGCTCTGGTTCCGCGACGAGGACGGCGACCTTACGGACGCGCTGGTGGATGCCATTGGCCTGATCGAGGACGGCGGGGCGGTCTGGCTCATGACGCCCAAGACCGGCCGCGACGGCTACGTCGAGCCGAGCGACATCAACGAGGCTGCCCAGACATCCGGTCTCGCCCAGACCAAGAGCATCAACGCGGGCAAGGACTGGACGGGCAGCCGTCTGGTCACCCCCAAGGGGGCCAAGGCCAGGCGCTGACCCCCTCCACCATCGGCAGCCCCCGACGGCACGTGGCCCCCACCGGCCCCCCGCCGCCGGGGGCCCGCGTATGCGCCCGCTGCCGCGGGGCCCTGCGGGGTGGGGGAGGGGGCGCTGCGTAGGGTGTACGTCACCCGGACAGCTCAGGCCCGGGACGCGGTGAAGTAGTGAAGGGATACGTCATATGGCGATCGAGGTCGGCACCAAGGCACCGGATTTCGAGCTCAAGGACAACCACGGCCGGACCGTGAAGCTCTCCGACTACCGGGGCGAGAAGAACGTCGTCCTGCTCTTCTACCCGTTCGCCTTCACCGGCGTCTGCACCGGTGAGCTGTGCGCGCTGCGCGACGAGCTGCCGAAGTTCGAGAACGACGAGACCCAGTTGCTCGCCGTCTCCAACGACTCCATCCACACCCTGCGTGTCTTCGCCGAGCAGGAGAACCTCGAGTACCCGCTGCTCTCGGACTTCTGGCCGCACGGTGAGACCTCGCGGGCGTACGGGATCTTCGACGAGGACAAGGGCTGCGCCGTGCGCGGCACGTTCATCATCGACAAGGAGGGCGTGGTGCGCTGGACCGTGGTCAACGGTCTGCCCGACGCGCGCGACCTGAACGACTACATCAAGGCGCTCGACGCGATCTGACCGGTCCGGTACGGATCCGGGGGATCTCCTGGCAGCCACCCTGCCAAAAGCCTGTTTTGGCAGGGAACCGGTCACTAGGATCCAATCGTTGATCCGATACCAACGCACAACGGGGACGCTGGTGTCTGCCGGCCCCTGAAAACATTTGGGAGGACTCGTGGGAGTCAGCCTCAGCAAGGGCGGCAACGTCTCGCTGACCAAGGCCGCGCCCAACCTGACAGCGGTCATCGTCGGTCTGGGCTGGGACGCCCGGACCACCACCGGCGGTGACTTCGACCTCGACGCCAGCGCCCTGCTGACGAACGCCGAGGGCAAGGTAGGCAGCGACGGCAACTTCGTCTTCTTCAACAACCTCAAGAGCCCCGACGGCTCGGTCGAGCACACCGGTGACAACCTCACCGGTGAGGGCGAGGGCGACGACGAGGTCATCAAGGTGAACCTCGCCGCCGTGCCCGCCGACGTCGACAAGGTCGTCTTCCCGGTCTCGATCTACGAGGCCGAGAGCCGCCAGCAGAGCTTCGGCCAGGTGCGCAACGCGTACATCCGCGTGGTGAACCAGGCGGACAACAGCGAGCTCGCGCGCTACGACCTGAGCGAGGACGCGTCGACGGAGACCGCGATGGTCTTCGGCGAGCTCTACCGCAACGGCGCGGAGTGGAAGTTCCGCGCCATCGGCCAGGGTTACGCCTCGGGTCTGAGGGGTATCGCGCAGGACTTCGGCGTCAACGTCTGAGCCCTCGCAGCTTTACGTCCGGCGCCGCACACCGTGCGGCGCCGGACGCGCTCAACGGAGCGCTCCGGGCGCTCGAAGACGGTTCATCGACTCGGGGAGGACACACATGGGCGTCACACTCGCCAAGGGGGGCAATGTCTCCCTCTCCAAGGCCGCACCCAACCTCACGCAGGTGCTGGTAGGGCTCGGCTGGGACGCACGCTCCACCACCGGAGCGGATTTCGACCTCGACGCCAGCGCGCTGCTGTGCGAGGGCGGCCGGGTGCTCGGCGACGAGTGGTTCATCTTCTACAACAACCTCAAGAGCCCCGACGGCTCCGTGGAGCACACCGGTGACAACCTCACCGGTGAGGGCGAGGGCGACGACGAATCGGTCATCGTCAACCTCACCCAGGTGCCCGCCACCTGCGACAAGATCCTCTTCCCGGTGTCGATCCATGACGCCGACAACCGCGGACAGACATTCGGCCAGGTCAGCAACGCCTTCATCCGAGTGGTGAACCAGGCGGACGGCCAGGAGCTCGCGCGCTACGACCTCAGCGAGGACGCCTCCACCGAGACGGCGATGATCTTCGGTGAGCTCTACCGGTACGGCGGGGAATGGAAATTCCGTGCGGTGGGACAGGGGTACGCGTCCGGGCTGCGCGGCATCGCTCTAGACTTCGGGGTCAACGTTTCGTAAAGGCGCGCACGGCGCGGGGGAGCCCCGTACTCACCGGGGGACGCCCGTTACATGGATGATGGGGTAGCCAGTGCTTCTGAAAACCTTCGGCTGGTCGTTCGCGATCACCGCGATCGGCCTGGTCGCAGCGGTGTTCTACGGGGGGTGGCAGGCTTTCGGCGTCGTCGCGATCCTGTCCGTCCTGGAGATCTCGCTGTCCTTCGACAACGCGGTGATCAACGCCGGCATCCTCAAAAAGATGACGGACTTCTGGCAGAAGATCTTCCTCACCGTCGGTGTGGTCATCGCGGTCTTCGGCATGCGGCTGGTCTTCCCCGTCGTGATCGTGGCCATCAGTGCCAAGCTCGGGCCGATCGAGGCCATCGACCTGTCCTTCAGCAACCCGGACAAGTACAAGGAACTCGTGACGGACGCCCATCCGTCGATCGCCGCCTTCGGCGGGATGTTCCTGATGATGATCTTCCTCGACTTCATTTTCGAGGACCGTGACATCCAGTGGCTGCACTGGATCGAGCGCCCGCTCGCCAAGCTCGGCAAGGTCGACATGCTGTCGGTCTGCATCGCGCTGGTCGTGCTGATGATCTCGGCCACCACCTTCGCCACCCAGGCACACCAGCACGGCGGCGCTCACGCGGACAAGGCGGAGACCGTCCTGCTCTCGGGCATCGCCGGCCTGATCACGTATCTCGTCGTCGGCGGTCTCTCCGGATTCTTCGAGAACCGACTCGAAGCGGAGGAGGAGCGCGAGCACGAGGCCGAGGAAGAGGCCAAGAAGACCGGCAAGCCGGTCTCCGCGGTCCTGGTCGCGGGCAAGGCCGCCTTCTTCATGTTCCTCTACCTCGAAGTGCTCGACGCGTCGTTCTCGTTCGACGGTGTCATCGGCGCCTTCGCCATCACCAACGAGATCATTCTGATGGCGCTCGGCCTCGGTATCGGCGCGATGTACGTCCGTTCGCTCACCGTCTACCTGGTCCGCCAGGGCACGCTGGACGACTACGTCTACCTGGAGCACGGCGCGCACTACGCGATCGGCGCGCTCTCCGTCATCCTGCTCGTCACCATCCAGTACGAGATCAACGAGATCATCACCGGTCTCGTCGGCGTCGTACTGATCGCCTGGTCCTTCTGGTCCTCGGTCCAGCGCAACAAGGCGCTCGCCGCGGCAGAGGGCGGCGAAGGCGGCGACAACTCCGATTCCAAGGCAGAAGTCTCCTCCGGGGTGTGACCCGGCGGGGATTGCGGAACGCTCTTTGCGGGGCGGCCAGTCAGGCGGGCCGCCCCGCAGCGGTGCGCGGGACATGGTTGTACGGGAGATGGGCGCGGGGTCGGGCAACAGCCGGGACACATATGGGGGTTGGGATGGCCTTCTGGGACAGCCTGTGGCCGGGGCGGGCAACACAGTTCGAGTCGGGCAACTCCGCCACGAACTCGATCGTGCTCTCCCGGCGCAACGCCACGGTCTCCCTCAGCAAACAGGGTGCGCTGACCGGGAACCTCCGCGTCAACCTCTCCTGGCGGATGCGTACGTCGGACATCGAGGGCAGATCACGCCAGAGCGGCCGGTTGCTGCGCCCCCTGAAGCTGTTCCAGCCCGATGTCGTCCAGGCGCACACCCAGGGCATGGTCGACGTCGACCTGGACCTTGGGTGCATGTACGAACTGGCGGACGGCACCAAGGGCGTGGTGCAGCCGCTGGGCAATCTGATCGGTGATCTGAACGGGCCGCCCTACATCAGGCTCAGCGGGGACGACCGCTTCGGGGCGCCGTCCGGCGAGACCGTCTACGTCAATCTCGACCAGCGGGACCAGATCAAGCGGCTGCTGTTCTTCGTCTACATCTACGACCAGACGCCGGCCTTCGACCGTACGCACGCCAAGGTGACGCTCTACCCGGGCAACGGCCCGCGGATCGAGATCGACCTCGAAGAGCGGGCCCCGCAGGCCCGGTCCTGCGCGGTGTTCACGGTGGAGAACGTCAAGGGCGAGCTCATCGTGCGGCGCGAGGTGAAGTTCGTGTACGGGTTCCAGTCCGAACTGGACCGGCTGTACGGCTTCGGCATGCAGTGGGGACGCGGCTACAAGTCCCGGGCGTGAACGGCCCCCCGGCGGGCTCAGGAGCGCAGGAACTGCGGCCCCTGCGGAGGCAGGACGAAATTCGGGTCCGGGGCGTACGCGGCGGACGGCGCGGGCTGCGGATATCCGTAAGCAGGTGCCGCGGACACGGGTGGGGCGGACAGGGGCGGCGCGGAGACGGGTGGCGCGGATGTCGGCTGCGGGTAGCCGTACGCGGGCTGGACGGGCTGCGTCGCCGCCGCTGCGGGCTGC
>DATCWZ010000690.1:0-9744 GCA_036566065.1 Streptomyces sp.
CCGCCCAGCCACACCAGGAAGACCGTGGGCAGGAATACGGAGTCCGCGGCGATCATGGCCATGGAGAAGAAGGGCAGCCCGAGCAGCACGGCGATCCCGGCGTGCTCGCACATCATGACGACCAGCAGGACGTTCTTGACACGCCGGTTGAACAGGGTGAAGGGGAAGGCCACCTGCACCATGACCGTCAGGTACGACAGCACCATGACGATCAGGCCGCTGGAGGCGAGCAGGCCCGAGAGCTCCGGCCACGGCGCGAAGTAGTCCAGCTTCAGCGGGTAGTAGAGCGCCGTACCGTCTTGCCAGCGGGACCCCTGGATCTTGTACCAGCCCGCCGTCGAATAGATCAGACAGACCTCGGCCATGATCAGGACGAGGGTCGCGTTGTGAGCGATGTTTGCCAGTACGTCGAGCAGGAGGCGCGGCTCGCCCCCCGGCGCGTGCCGGTTCGCGGCCCACCACGCGGCACTGCCCAGCCAGATGATCCACAGCAGGGTGGGCAGCCACCAGGTACCGCCGAGGCCGCCCATCAGCGTCGCCGTCACCAGCACAGGACCAAGCACGGCCCAGAGCACCGGGCCCGCCACGTCCCGTACCGGAGGTCGGCCCTCCGCCGCTCGGGCGGCGTTGCGCGTTGCCCGCCGCGCGTCCAGCGACCAGACCCGCGAGCAGCGCGTCAGCACCAGATAGACGGCCATCAGATGGACGACGTTGTCTCCGCCGTCGCCCATGAAGATGCTGCGGTTCTGCAGGGAGAGCACGCCCACCATGAAGAGGACGGACGTCGCACGCGTACGCCACCCGACCATCAGCAGCGCGGCCGACACCAGCGTGAGCGCGTACACCGTCTCGAACCAGAGGGCGCTGTCCGACCACAGAAGGACGGTGAAGGCGCCGTTGCTCGCGACGAGCTGGTGGCCCAGGTCCCAGTCCCACGGGCCGTCGGGACCGTAGAGCTCGCGCCGGTGGGGCAGTTCGCGCAGCAGGAAGAGCAGATACGTGACGGACAGGCCGATCCGGACGACCGCACTCTGATAACGGCCCAGCGGGGCGGCGGTGACGCGCTGGACGGCGCGGGCCACCGCGCCGACCGGGGCGGGGAGGGTGTCGGCCGCCGGGGCGGGTGAGGTCACTTGCCCGCCTCCTCATCCCGGGCGTCCTCGGGGAGATCGGCCGACTCCACGTTCCACCACGGGAGGACCCGGTACTTCGGCTTGGTACTGATCTTCTCGTCGCTCCACGGCGGTGCCGGGACGGAACGTACAGCGGAGCGCACCTGGACGCGCTCCACGGTGCCTCCGTAGTCGTGTCCGTCGAGGCGCAGCATCACGATGCGGCGGACGTAACGCTCGGAGAGCTCGCCGCGCAGTCCGTTCGGACGGTTCTCCGCATCATGGGAGCCGACATAGAAGTCCCATGCGCGGCGGAGTTCGTTCTGGTGGACGTGGCTGGGCAGGGGATTGCCGCGTATCGCCTCCCCGTCCTCGGCGGACAGGCTCATCCAGCGCGTGGTGTGAATCTCGCCACCGGCGTCGGACACCTCGGCCCGCACATGGACGGCGATGTTCTGCTGCAGGGGATTGGGGGCGAACAGCTTCCAGTTCTGCTCGAACTCCGGGTACACCCAGTCGTTTATCGTCTCGCCGTGCTGCTTCGTCATGGTGTTGGACGGCGCGACATGCAGGAAGACCATGGCCAGATGCCCGAAGGCGAGCAGACCGAAGGCCGCGAGCGCGAGAGCCGCGACGACCTGGAGGGGAAGCGAGAGGGCGGCCATCCCGGCTTTCGGACCCGCCTCGACGCTCTCTGCGGCGCTCTCCCCGACGCTCTCTGCGACGTCCTCCGCGGGCCCTTCCTGATGACTCACAGCCTTCGGCCAGGCGAGCTTTTTATCGCTTTCAGCGCGCATTCCGTGGTCCGAATCCATCCCGCCCCGATCACCCTCGATCACCGCTCAGTTATCCACAGGGTTGACACCCTACGGGCCGCCGACCCACCATTGAAGTCAATGAACCGAACGATCGGTCGGTAGGGAGCCCGGGATGGCGGCAGTGGCTGCGGACCAGCAGACGCAGAAAACAGCAGACGTTACGGACGCTGCGCAGGTGGCCCGTGTGGCGGCGTTCGATGCCGCGGTGGCGGCCGACGACCGGATCGAGCCGCGCGACTGGATGCCGGACGCGTACCGGGCCTCGCTGATCCGTCAGATGGCCCAGCACGCCCACTCCGAGATCATCGGCATGCAGCCCGAGGCCAACTGGATCACCAGGGCACCGTCTCTGCGGCGCAAGGCGATCCTGATGGCCAAGGTGCAGGACGAGGCGGGACACGGGCTGTATCTGTACAGCGCCGCCGAGACGCTGGGCACCAGCCGCGAGGAGATGCTCGACAAGCTGCACGCGGGCCGCCAGCGCTATTCGTCGATCTTCAACTACCCGACGCTGACCTGGGCGGACGTCGGCGCGATCGGCTGGCTCGTGGACGGCGCGGCCATCACCAACCAGGTGCCCCTCTGCCGCTGCTCGTACGGGCCCTATGCGCGGGCCATGGTGCGGGTGTGCAAGGAGGAGTCGTTCCACCAGCGCCAGGGGTACGAGCTGCTGCTCGCCCTCAGCCGTGGCACGGCCGCCCAGCACGAGATGGCCCAGGACGCCGTGAACCGCTGGTGGTGGCCCTCTCTGATGATGTTCGGGCCGCCCGACGACTCCTCGGCCCACTCGGCGCAGTCGATGGCCTGGAAGATCAAGCGCCACTCCAACGACGAGCTGCGCCGCCGTTTCGTCGACATCTGCGTGCCTCAGGCCGAGTCGCTGGGTCTCACGCTCCCGGACCCCGACATCCGGTGGAACGAGCAGCTCGGACGGCATGAATTCGGCGAGATCGACTGGACGGAGTTCCAGGAGGTCCTCAAGGGCAACGGCCCCTGCAACGAACAACGCCTTACCCAGCGGCGCACGGCGCACGAGGAAGGCGCCTGGGTCAGGGACGCGGCCGCGGCATACGCCGCCAAGCACGCGGCACGGCCCCCACAGCACACCGCATCACCCGCACAGCCCGGGCATTCCGGAGCGACCGCACAGCCCGGGGAGGCATCAGCATGAGCAGTTCGACCGACTGGCCGCTGTGGGAGGTGTTCGTGCGCTCGCGCCGCGGGCTCTCCCACACCCACGCGGGCAGCCTGCACGCGCCGGACGCGGAGATGGCCCTGCGCAACGCACGGGATCTGTACACGCGCCGCTCGGAGGGCGTCTCGATCTGGGTGGTTCCGTCCACCGAGATCACGGCCTCGTCGCCGGACGAGAAGGACTCCTTCTTCGAACCGGCCGGGGACAAGCCCTACCGGCACCCGACGTTCTACGAGATCCCGGAAGGGGTGAAGCACCTGTGAGCGCGGCCCTCGCCCTCGGCGACGACGCGCTGGTGCTCTCGCACCGGCTGGGGGAGTGTGCGGGTCATGCCCCAGTGCTGGAGGAGGAAGTGGCTCTGGCGAACATCGCGCTGGATCTGCTGGGGCAGGCGAGGGTGCTCCTCTCCTTCGTGGGGGACGAGGACGAGCTCGCGTATCTCCGCGAGGAACGGGCCTTCCGCAACCTCCAGCTCGTCGAGCAGCCGAACGGCGACTTCGCCCACACCATCGCCCGGCAGCTCTACTTCTCCGTCTACCAGCACCTGCTGTACGAGCAGTTGGCGGCCGGCGAGAGCGAGTTCGCCGATCTCGCGGCGAAGGCGGTCAAGGAAGTCGCCTACCACCAGGACCACGCCGAGCACTGGACCCTGCGGCTCGGCGACGGCACCACCGAGAGCCACGAGCGGATGCAGCGCGGCCTCGACGCCCTGTGGCGGTTCACCGGTGAGATGTTCCAGCCCGTGGAGGGCCTGGACATCGACTGGCAGGCGCTGCGCGACGGCTGGCTGTCGGCCGTCACCGATGTGGTGCGGCGCGCCACACTGACCCTCCCCGCGGGCCCCAGCACCGGGGCGTGGACGGCGGGAGCCGGACGCCAGGGTCTGCACACCGAACCCTTCGGGCGGATGCTCGCCGAGATGCAGCATCTGCACCGCAGTCATCCGGGGGCATCATGGTGACCGAATCGCTTCTTGAGGAGGAGCTGTTCCGGCTGGCCGGTTCCGTGCCCGACCCCGAGCTCCCCGTAGTGACACTGGAAGAGCTGGGCGTGCTGCGCGGGGTGCGGATGCACGGTCCGGACAGCGTCACCGTGCAGCTCACCCCCACCTACACCGGCTGCCCCGCGATCGAGGCGATGGCCGCCGACATCGAGCGTGTGCTGCACGACCACGGCGTGGCCGAGGTCTCGGTGGTGACCGTCCTCGCACCGGCCTGGTCGACGGACGACATCAGCGACGAGGGCAGGCGCAAGCTCGCCGAGTTCGGCATAGCGCCCCCGCGCCCCCAGCGCGGTCAGGACGGCCCCATACCGCTGGCCCTGTCCGTGCGCTGCCCGCACTGCGGCTCGACCGACACGGAGCTGCTCAGCAGGTTCTCCTCCACGGCGTGCAAGGCGCTGCGCCGCTGCGTGTCCTGCCACGAACCGTTCGACCACTTCAAGGAGTTGTAGATGTTCCATCCGCTCCGGGTCAGCGCGATCGAACGGATCACTGACGATGCGGTGGCCGTCACGCTCGCCGTACCGCCCGCGCTGCGCGAGACGTTCCGCCACACCCCCGGCCAGCACCTCAATGTGCGCTTCACCGTGGACGGCGAGGAGGTCCGCCGCTCGTACTCGATCTGCGCCCCGGCAACCGAGGAGCCGGCCGACCCCGTGCTGCGTGTGGGCATCCGCATGGTCGACGGCGGTGTCTTCTCCACCTATGCCCTCAAGGAACTCGCGGTCGGCGACCAGGTGGAGGCGATGGCCCCCACGGGCCGCTTCGTACTCGAACCCGGCCCAGGGCTCTTCGCGGCGATCGTCGGCGGCAGCGGCATCACGCCGGTCCTCTCGATCGCGGCCACCCTGCTCGACCGCGAACCGGCCGCCCGGTTCTGTCTGATCCGCAGCGACCGGACCGCCGCATCGACGATGTTCCTCGACGAGGTCGCCGATCTCAAGGACCGCTACCCGGACCGCTTCCAGTTGGTGACGGCGCTGTCCCGGGAGGAGCAGGCGGCCGGACTGCCGTCGGGGCGGCTGGACCGCGAGCGGCTCACCGGACTCCTGCCCTCGCTGCTGTCCGTTCCGGAGGTGGACGGCTGGTATCTGTGCGGCCCGTTCGGCCTGGTGCGGGGTGCGGAGGACGCCCTGCGGGAGCTCGGCGTCGACCGGTCCCGCATCCACCAGGAGATCTTCCACGTCGAGGACGGGCCCGCCGTGCCCGCCGCGGCCCGGGCCGTGACCCCCGCGGACAGCACACTCACCGCGACCCTGGACGGCCGCTCAGGGCGCTGGCCGGTGCGCGACGGCGAAACGCTGCTGGAAACGGTGCTGAGGAGCCGTGCGGACGCCCCGTACGCCTGCAAGGGCGGCGTGTGCGGGACGTGCAGGGCGTTCCTGGTCTCCGGCGAGGTGCGGATGGACCGTAACTTCGCCCTGGAGCCGGAGGAGACCGACGCGGGCTATGTGCTGGCCTGCCAGTCGCACCCGTGCACCCCGGAGGTCGAGCTCGACTTCGACCGCTGACCGGGCCCGCACCCGACGCGATGACGGGCCCGGCGCTGAACGCCGGGCCCGTCAGGGTCAGAGCACGAAGGCCGGGCTGCCGTTGTCCGTGACCATCGGACGTCCTGAACCGTCCCAGGCGACCATTCCGCCGTCGACGTTCACCGCGTCGATGCCCTGCCGCACCAGATACTGCGTGACCTGAGCCGACCTGCCGCCGACCCGGCACACCACATGCACGCGCCGGCCGTCCCCGGCCGCCTCGGTCAGCTCGCCGAAGCGCCCCACGAAGTCACTCATGGGGATGTGCAGCGCGCCGTCCACATGCCCGGCCGTCCACTCGTCGTTCTCCCGGACGTCGAGCACGAAGCCGTCCGCCGGCACCGCCGCCACCTCCACGGTGGGTAGCTGGGCGAAATCCATGGGTCATGCCTTCTCTCGTACCTACACGCACACGTATTCGGGACTACACGCACACATATTCCGGTGTCGTCCGGAACGCTACTGCACCAGTGCCGCCAGCTCGGCCTCGCGCTGTGACACCTCTGCGAGCAGCTTCTCGCCGATGTCATTGAGCAGCCGGTCCGGCTCGTCGGGCGCCATCCGCAGCATCGAACCGATGGCGCTCTGCTCCAGCTCGTTGGCCAGCGCCGTCAGCAGCTCCTTGCGCCTGCTGAGCCACTCCAGCCGGGCATAGAGCTCCTCGCTCTCGCTCAGCCGCAGCTCGGGCGCGGGCGGCCCCGCCTCCCACTCCTCGGCCAGCTCCCTGAGCAGCGCCTCGTCACCCCGTCCGTACGCGGCGTTGACCCGGGCGATGAACTCGTCCCGGCGCTCGCGTTCCCTCTCGTCCGGTGCCAGGTCCGGGTGGGCCTTGCGGGCCAGCTCGCGGTAGAGCTTGCGTGCTTCCTCGCTCGGCCTGACCCGCTTGGGCGGCCTGACCGGCTGTTCCGTGAGCATGGCCGCGGCCTCCGGCGAAAGACCGTCGGAGTCCATCCAGTCGTGGAACAGCTCCTCGACCCCGGGCATCGGCATGACGATCGCCCGGGCCTCCTCGGCCTTGCGGCGGTCCTCCGGATCCCCGCTCTGCGCGGCCCTGGCCTCCGCGATCTGCGCGTCCAGCTCGTCCAGCCTGGCGTACATCGGGCCGAGCTTCTGATGGTGCAGCCGGGAGAAGTTCTCGACCTCGACCCGGAAGGTCTCCACGGCGATCTCGAACTCGATCAGCGCCTGCTCGGCCGCCCGCACCGCCCGGGCCAGCCGCTCCTCGGGCCGGGGCTCCGACGCCGCCTCCGGACCCGCCTCGCCGGTCCTGTCCGGCTCGTCCTGCCGGTCATTGTCCTGCCGGTCATTGTCCGGCAAGTCATTGCCCGGCAGGTCGTCGCGCTGCCGGTCGTCGTCCGGCCGGTCTTCATCGTTCCGGGTGGTCGGCCCCCCGGCGGCTTCGTCGGTCACCCGTCCAGCGTATGGCCAGGATCGGCGCCCCGTTGACGCACGGTCGCCCCGGCGCCCTTCATACGCCGAGCTCTGCGGCCGTCCGGCCCGACCTCACGGCCCGTACCAGCTCGGCATGATCCGCTTCCGTACGGTCCGCGTACGCCACGGCGAACGCGGCCACCGCCTCGTCCAGCTCGGCGTTCTTCCCGCAGTAACCGGCCAGCAGCCGGGGGTCGGCGCTGTGCGCGTGCGCCCGGGCGAGCAGGGCGCCGGTCATCCGGCCGTAGTCATCGACCTCGTCCGCCGCGAGGGCCGCGGGGTCCACGCTCCCCTTGCGGTTCCTGAACTGCCGTACCTGGAACGGCCTGCCGTCGACCTCGGCCCAGCCGAGCAGGATGTCACTGACCACCTGCATCCGCTTCTGCCCGAGCACCACCCGGCGCCCCTCGTGCGCCACGTCCGGCACGTCGAAGCCCACCCGGGGCAGATGAGGCGCGAGCGCGGAGGGCCGGGCCTCCTTCACCTGCAGCACCAGCGGCGCACCGCGGTGGTCGAGCAGCAGCACCACATACGACCGGGTCCCCACGCTCCCCGTGCCGACCAGCCGGAACGCCACATCGTGGATCGCGTACCGGGCCAGCAGCGGAACCCGGTCCGGCGACAGCGTCTCCAGATAGCCGCCGAGACCGGCGGCGATGGCGGCGGCCTCCTGGTCCGGCACCCGGCGCAGCACGGGCGGGGCGTCGACGAAGCGGCGCCCGCCGTCCCCGGAGTCCTCCGTCGACCTCGCCGCGAACCGGGCGCTCGTGTTGCTACGGGCCTTCACCGAGACCCGCTCAAGGGTCCCGAGCAGATCCCGAGCGTCCGCGTGCGAGACAAGTTCCTCGTCCGCGATGGCGTTCCACGCGTCGAGCGCCGGCAGCTTGGCCAGCAGACGCATCGTCCGCCGGTAGGCACCCACCGCGTCGCACGCGCCCTGGCGGCATATGGCCTCGTCCGCGCCGGCCTCCCGGCCGGCGAGGACCAATGAGGTCGCCAGGCGCTTGAGATCCCATTCCCAGGGCCCGAAGACCGTCTCGTCGAAGTCGTTCAGGTCGATGACCAGGTTGCCCCGCGCGTCGCCGTACAGGCCGAAGTTGGCCGCGTGGGCGTCGCCGCAGAGCTGGGCTCCCACACCGGTGACCGGTGTGCCCGTCAGGTCATGGGCCATCAGCCCCGCCGAGCCGCGCAGGAAGGCGAACGGGCTCGCGGCCATCCGCCCCACCCGGATGGGCGTCAGCCCCGCCACCCTGCCCCGGTTCGACTCCTCTACTGCCTGGACGGCGTCGGGCCGCCCGGGCGGCAGGACCAGCGAGCTGTGCGAGGACCGCGGCACGGCAGCCCGCAGCGCCTTGCCCGCGGCCTTGGGCGACCGGCCATCGCGTGCTGCCAACCGCGCCCCCTTGACCGCCCGCTGCGCGAACCCGGGAACGACCGGAATCCGCGAGCCTTCCGCCACCACCCGTTGCACCGGCACGGTCACATCGACTTCACCCATGAACGCCGCCTCCCCCGCCCTGCCGGCCGTCCCGGCCAACATCAACTGCGCACGACCGTACCGTCGGCCCACGACAGTCGTCTGCCCCTGTGGACAACCTGGACGGCAAGGCAAGGTTTCACGTGAAACCTCCGGCCCCACGAGAAGCTCCC
The DNA here is from genome assembly GCA_036566065.1 of Streptomyces sp. Classification (GTDB taxonomy): domain Bacteria; phylum Actinomycetota; class Actinomycetes; order Streptomycetales; family Streptomycetaceae; genus Streptomyces. The sequence continues at coordinate 8,739 of DATCWZ010000690.1, forward strand.
AGCCAACAAGAAACCCCCGCTCCGGATCTCTCCAAAGCGGGGGTTCTCTTGAACCGACCGGGTACCATCAGCGGCTACCCGTTGTGCGCGAGGGGGGATTTGAACCCCCACGTCCCAAAGGACACTGGCACCTGAAGCCAGCGCGTCTGCCGTTCCGCCACTCGCGCATGAGTGGTGTTTTCAGACTCTCTCACCGATCGGTGGGAGCGCCTGGCGACTTCCGGAAGATTAGCACGATGGGCAGGGTGGATTCACATCCATAGTTTCGCCGAACCCACGGCGGGAAGCGGGAACGCGGAGGGCCGCCCCCCACTCCTCCAGAGTGCACCCCGAGTGCGGGACACTGTCCGTATGTCGCCTCTACGATCCTTGTGAGAGGTGACACTCATCCACTGGGCAGACAAGGGGAACCAGCCGATTTCCCAACGCGTGGATACGATCAGTAAGCAGTACAGGGATGACGACACCGGAGGAGGTGCCCCATGGGAGTCATGAAGCGTTTCGAGCAGCGTCTCGAAGGTCTGGTCAATGGCACCTTCGCCAAGGTCTTCAAGTCCGAGGTCCAGCCGGTCGAGATTGCGGGTGCCCTCCAGCGCGAGTGTGACAACAACGCAACGATCTGGAACCGCGAGCGCACCGTCGTCCCCAATGACTTCATCGTCGAACTCAGCACTCCGGACTTCGAGCGCCTCAGCCCGTACTCCGGCCAGCTCGGCGACGAGCTGTCCGGTCTCGTACGGGACTACGCCAAGCAGCAGCGCTACACCTTCATGGGGCCCATCAAGGTCCATCTGGAGAAGGCCGACGACCTCGACACGGGGCTCTACCGGGTGCGCAGCCGGACGCTGGCGTCGAGTTCGTCACAGCACCCCGGACAGCCCGCCCAGCACGGCTCAGCGGCCCCCTACGCGCAGCAGGGCCGCCAAGGCCACGGGCGGCCCGCTGCCCCGCAGAGCCCCGGCGGATACGGCTACCCTCCCGTCTCCACCCCGCCCATGCCGGCGGG
>DATCWZ010000764.1:0-2236 GCA_036566065.1 Streptomyces sp.
CGGGCGGTTCCGCCTCGTCCCGTACGAGCCAATGGACGGTCACGCCGTCCGCCACCGCGCCCAGCGCCCGGCGGTCATCGGCGTGCGGGACCTCCAGCCAGACATGGGCCCTGGTCCCGGCGGGCAGCCACTCCAGGGCCGCCGACGCGGCGGGCAGCGCCGTCTCGTCGGCCCAGATCAGCACCCAGTCGGTGCCCGGCGGTGGCCGGAAACGTACGGCCTTGTTGTCCTCAATCGCCGGACCCAGCGCCTTCAGTACCTGCCCGGGGACGGCGGCCCACGCCCAGCGGCAGGCCGGACCGCCGTCCTCGTGCAGCACGAAGTCGATGTCCACCTCGGTGGACCCGTCCGGTGCCTTCCGCTGCGCGCGCACCGTGTACGAGCGCATGACCGCCCGTACGGAGGCCGGCAGGGCCCGCCACGCGGCGAACCAGTTGCCCTCCTCGTCCACGGGCACGACGGGCTCCCGCTGGCCGGGGTGCGGCAGGAACAGCGACAGGCTCTGGTCCCGGCCCCCGGCGGCGAAGCCGTCGAGCCCCGGCCCGCCGAAGGTGACCCGCAGCAGGGAGGGGCTCAGCCGCCGCGTCCGCAGAACGCGCAGGCCGAAGAACCGGAAGGGCACGACGGGAGGTGCGACGGCGGTCGGCACAGGGGGCTCCTCAGCTCACCTTCCTGGCGTCCTCGATGGCCTTCGCCAGGTCATCGAGGATCGGGGCGCACTTGTCGTACGAGTAAATGGGCTCGGTGGTACGCGGGATGACCTGCCCTGCCTTCACGGCGGGCAGCTCGGCCCAGGTCGGCTTGGATGTCAGAGCGTCGGGCTGCAGGGCCGAGGACCGGTTGTCCATCATGATGATGTCGGCCTGGTACTTGTCGACGTTCTCCCAGCTCAGCTCCTCGAAGAAGCCTGCAGAGTTGACCTTCGGCTCGACGAACTGCACGCCGAGCTCCTGGAAGTACAGGGTGTCCGCGGACATCTTGGCGAGCGAGACGTAGAAGAGGTCCTGGCTGGCCGAGCCGACCATGACCTTGATGTTCGGCTTGGACTTGGCGGCAGCGCGCAGCCGGGCCGCGGCCTTCTCGAAACGGTCCTTGGCGTCGGTGACCTTCTTGGCCTTGACGTCGGCGCCGAGCGACGCGGCGAGGTCCTCGTGGCGCTGGATGGCCTTCGGGACGGTGGTCTCGGCGGCCCACAGGGCGACGCTCGGGGCCAGCTTGAGGATCTTGTCCTTGGACTGGTCCGGCACGTACCACAGGGCGTCCTTCTGCCACATGGTGGTGACCAGCAGGTCCGGGGCGAGCCCTGCGTACTTCTCGACGTTGAACTCGCCCCAGACGTTGCCGAGCACCTCGACCTTGCTGACATCGAGGTCACCGGCCTGCACATCGGCCTTGCCGTCCTTGGTCTTGGTCGGGCCGAAGACGCCCTTGACGTCGATGCCGTAGTCGTGGAGCGCGGCGGCGACACCGATGAAGGCGACGATGTTCTTCGGCGTCGACTCGGCCTTCGCGGTCAGCCCGCGGTCGTCCTTGAAGGACCAGGGACCGGACTTCTTCGCGGCGGGCGCGCCGGACCCCTTGGAGCTGTCGCCGTCCCCGTCGCCGCAGGCCGCGAGTGCGGCGCCCAGACCTATCGCACCGCCGATGGCCAGCAGGCCACGACGGGTGGGATGAGACGCTAGGGAATTACGCATGACGAAGTCCGCTTTCGTACGCGCCGGAGTTCGGCCGCCGGCAGTTGACAGTTAGGTTAGCCTAACCTCGCCACCTGTCCAGAGCCGCCCCCACCCTGCCGCGCCGGGGGCACGCTCGCGAACTGCGGTTCGGCTCAACGCCGGTGGCCTGCGGTCAGGGCTCGGCCCCGCACGCGGCGGCGCAGGCTCACAGCCCAGACCGCTCCCGGTGCTCCAGGACCTCGAAGTCCAGGAAGCGTTCCGCGTTGTCCTGCAGCCACCGCAGCGCGCGCGCCCGGTCGTCCGCGCTGGCTCCGGCGGCGATCCGGCTGACCGTCTCCCGCGGCGGTGTCCGGTCGTCCACGGCGACCCGTGTCCTGGTCATGACGTACCTCCTGAGGCTCGGCGTACATACCCGGGCAACCAGGTATATACGCCGCAGCGCCCCCTGTCAGGCCGCCTTCATCCCCAGCTCCCGGGCGATCAGCATGCGCTGCACCTCGCTCGTGCCCTCGCCGATCTCCAGGATCTTCGCGTCGCGCCACATCCTGGCCACCGGGTAC
>DATCWZ010000741.1:0-2392 GCA_036566065.1 Streptomyces sp.
TACGACCACGGGATGCTCGATACAGGCGACGGCAACCTCGTGTACTGGGAGGTCTGCGGCAATCCGGCGGGCAAGCCCGCACTCGTCGTCCACGGCGGCCCGGGATCGGGATGCGGCCCCCTGCGGCGCCAGTACTTCGACCCGGACCGCTACCGCGTGGTCCTCTTCGACCAGCGCAACTGCGGGCGCTCCACCCCGCACGCGAGCGACCCGGCAACCGACATGGCGCACAACACTACGGCTCACCTCATCGCCGACATGGAGCTGCTGCGCACCCGTCTGGGCATCGACACGTGGCTGCTGTTCGGGGGGTCGTGGGGCTCCACGCTGATCCTGGCGTATGCCGAGCAGTACCCGGAGCGGGTGTCGCAGATCGTGATCCCGGCGGTGACGACGACCCGGCCCAGCGAGATCGACTGGCTCTACCGGGGCGCCGGGCAACTGTTCCCCGAAGCCTGGGACCGTTTCCGGGCGGGCGTCCCGGAGGCAGCGGAGCCCGGTGACCTGATCGCCGCGTACGCCCGGCGGATGGAAAGCCCAGATCCGGAGATACGGGAGCGGGCGGCGGCCGACTGGTGCGCCTGGGAGGACACGGTGGTCTCCCAGGAGGCGCACGCCGGCCCGTCCCCGTACGGCGGCCGCCCGGACCGCGACCGGCACGCCCTGGTCCGGATCTGCGCGCACTACTTCTCGAACCACGCGTGGCTGGAGGACGGCCGGCTCATCCGCGACGCGGGACGGCTGGCGGGAATCCCGGGCGTCCTGATCCACGGCCGCTTCGACCTGGACGCACCGCTGATCACGGCCTGGGAACTAACCAGGGCGTGGCCGGACGCCGAGTTGACAGTGATCGACGACGGAGGCCACTTCGCCGGCCCGGCAACCCGCCGCACGGTCCTGGCGGCCCTGGACCGGTTCGCACAGCTCCGCTGAGCAACGGCCGACCGGCAGGCGCGCGGCCCTCTTGCTTCGAGGGCGCTCGAAGGCGTTGGGTTGGGAGTCATGAAGTACACGCAGCTCGGACGCACCGGGCTCAAGGTCAGCCGCCTCGTCCTCGGGACGATGAACTTCGGCCCCCAGACCAATGAGTCCGACAGCCACTCGCTCATGGACGCCGCGTTGGAGGCGGGCGTCAATTTCTTCGATACCGCAAATGTGTACGGGTGGGGCGAGAACAAGGGCCGCACGGAGGAGATCCTCGGCACCTGGTTCGCCCAGGGCGGCGACCGCCGCGACAAGGTCGTGCTCGCCACCAAGGTCTACGCCAACATGGGCCCCGAGGGAGAGGCGTGGCCCAACCACGACAAGCTCTCCGCCCTGAACATCCGGCGGGCCGTCGACGCCAGCCTGAAGCGGCTGCAGACGGACCACATCGACCTGTACCAGTTCCACCACGTCGACCGGTCCACCCCGGTCGAGGAAATCTGGCAAGCCATCGACGTACTGGTCAAGCAGGGCAAGATCCTCTACGCCGGGTCGTCCAACTTCGCCGGTTACAAGATCGCCCAGGCCAATGAGACGGCCAAGCGGCTCGGCACGTACGGCCTGGTCAGCGAGCAGTGCATCTACAACCTGATCCAGCGCGAGGCCGAGATGGAGGTCATCCCGGCCGCCCAGGAGTACGGCCTCGGTGTCATCCCGTGGTCGCCGCTGCACGGCGGGCTGCTCGGCGGGGCGATCCGCAAGGAGCGCGAGGGCGGCGGTGCCCGGTCCACCTCGGGCCGGTCCGCCGACGCGCTCGCCGACCCGAAGACGCGGGCGCAGATCCAGGCGTACGAGGACCTGCTGGACAAGCACGGTCTGGAGCCCGGCGAGGTGGGCCTGGCCTGGCTGCTGACCCGGCCCGGCATCACGGGGCCGATCTCGGGGCCGCGTACCCGGGAGCAGCTCGACTCCGCACTGCGCGCGGTGGAGCTGGAGCTCCCGGAGGAGGTGCTGAAGGAACTGGACGAGATCTTCCCCGGGCCCGGCCCGTCGCCGGAGAACTTCGCCTGGTAAGTACCCGCCCCTGCTGCGGCGGCCGCCCTCGTCAGCCCCCGAAGACGGCCGCCGCGGCAACGATGGCAAACATCAGCACGAGTACGACGGCCATGGCGCGGTTTCTGGTCTTCGGGTCCACCCTTCGAGCGTAACCGCACCGCTCAGCGCCCCAGCGGCCAGGCCTGTACGACCTCGTAGCGCGGCTGCTCGCCCGGCATCCCGTCCACGGGGAGATGGCTGCGTACGAGGCTCAGCTCGCTGGCCTCCCAGTCCAGCCCCCGGAATCCGTCCAGGGCGCCGGTGTACGGGGTGAGGTCGGTGGGGACTCGGGTGCGGGCCAGGGTGAGGTGGGGGGTGTAGCGGCGGCGCTCCTCCATCGGCACCCCCGCCTTGCGGGCCGCCGCGTGGGCGC